>DASWAW010000464.1:0-7723 GCA_036390955.1 Arthrobacter sp. | reverse complement strand
GGCGCGGGCCTGCCGGACGAGTTCGCGCTGCCGGGCCAGGCCGCGTTCGCCGTCGTCCGCGTACCCGGCGGTGGCCACCACGATCCCCTTGACCCCGGCGGCGCCGCATTCCTCCACCACTTTGGGGACCTCGGCGTACGGGACGGCGATGATGGCGAGCTTGACCGGCCCGGGCACCTCGGAGAGCCGGGCGAAGGAAAGCATGCCGGCGAGCTCGAAGGCCTCCGGGTTGATCGCATAGACCGGGCCTTTGAAGCCGCCCTCGATGATGTGTTCCAGCAGCTGGTAGCCCACGGTGCCCCATTTGCGGCTGGCCCCGATCACGGCCACGGAGGAGGGGGCAAGCAGTTCCTGGATGCTGCGCGCCTCGGCGCGGTGTTCCCGGGACTCCATCACGGCGCGGGACTTGTCCGTGGGGTCGATGTTGAATTCGAGGCTGACCACGCCGTCGTCGAAGTGCCGTTTGACGTCGTAGCCGGCGTCGGAGAAGACCATCAGCATCTTGCGGTTTTCCGGCAGGACCTCGGCGCTGAACTTCCGGATGCCGTTTTCGCGGGCGGCGGCGGCGAGGTGTTCGAGCAGGATGGACCCGATGCCGCGGCCCTGGTGCGCGTCGGAGATGTTGAACGCGACTTCCGCTTCCTCGGGATCATCGAGCCGGTCGTAGCGGCCGATGCCCATGATCTCCCCGCCGATGGTGATCACGAGGGCCACCCGGTCCTTGTAGTCCACCTCGGTGAAGCGTTTGAGCTCCTTGGCGGAGAGTTTGGACTTGAACGCGAAGAACCGCATGTAGATGGACTTCTGCGACTGCCCCACGTGGAAGGCCTGGACCGCGTCCGCGTCGGAGGGGTGGATCGGGCGCAGATGAGCCGTCCCGCCGTCACGCAGGACAACATCGGCTTCCCAATATTCCGGATATACGCCGCCCGAGGGCTGATCCACCATAGGCTTAGCCTAGTCATAAACCTACGCAGCTTTCGTTCTGCACCGCTCAGAAGGACCCACCCGCCTCATGGCACGCCGCCAAACCCCGTCCCCGGCAGGGGAAGCCAGCAACGATTTCGTCGAGAACATCGTCGACATCGACGTCACGTCGGAAATGGAAGGATCGTTCCTCGAGTACGCCTATTCGGTGATCTACTCGCGGGCGCTTCCGGACGCCCGCGACGGCCTGAAACCTGTGCAGCGGCGGATCCTGTACATGATGAGCGAGATGGGCCTCCGCCCCGACCGCGGCCACGTCAAGAGTGCCCGCGTGGTGGGCGAGGTCATGGGCAAACTGCACCCGCACGGCGACACCGCGATCTATGACGCGATGGTGCGCATGGCGCAGGACTTCTCGCTACGGCTGCCGCTCATCGACGGCCACGGTAACTTCGGCTCGCTCGACGACGGACCCGCGGCCCCGCGGTACACCGAGGCCCGCCTTGCGGCCGCGGCGCTGACCCTGACGGACCACCTCGACGAGGACGTCGTCGACTTCGTCCCCAACTACGACAACCAGCTGACCCAGCCGGACGTGCTGCCGGCGGCGTTCCCGAACCTGTTGGTCAACGGCGCCACCGGCATCGCCGTCGGCATGGCCACGAACATGGCCCCGCACAACCTGGTGGAAGTGATCGCCGCGGCCCGGCACCTGATCGACCACCCGGACGCCACGCTTGAGGACATCATGAGGTTCGTCCCGGGCCCGGACCTGCCCACCGGCGGCCGGATCGTGGGCCTGGACGGCATCCGCGACGCCTACGCCACCGGCCGCGGCTCGTTCAAGACCCGTGCCAAGGTCGAGATCGAGCAGCTCTCGGCCCGCCGCACCGGGCTGGTGGTCACGGAACTGCCGTACATGGTGGGGCCGGAAAAGGTGATCGAGAAGATCAAGGATGCCGTCAACGGCAAGAAGCTCGCCGGCATCAGCGACATCGTGGACCTCACGGACCGCAAGCACGGCCTGCGCCTCGTGATCGAGCTGAAGAACGGCTTCAATCCGAACGCCGTGCTGCAGCAGCTGTACCGCTACTCGCCGATGGAGGATTCCTTCGGCATCAACAACGTCACGCTCGTCGACGGTCAGCCGCAGACCCTGGGGCTGCTGCAACTGCTTTCCGTCTATGTGGAGCACCGCATCAACGTGGTGCGCCGGCGGACCGCCTTCCGGCTCGGCAAGAAGAAGGACCGCCTGCACCTGGTCGAGGGCCTGCTGATCGCGATCGTGGACATCGACGAGGTCATCCAGATCATCCGCTCCTCGGACGAGGTGGCCGCGGCCCGGACGCGGCTGATGTCCATCTACGACCTCACCGAGATTCAGGCCAATTACATCCTGGAACTCCGCCTGCGGCAGCTGACCAAGTATTCGCGGATCGAACTTGAGAAGGAGCAGGAAGAGCTGCGCCGCGAGATTGCCGAGCTCGAAGCCATCCTCGGCTCCAGCGAGCGGCTCCGCGCCCTCGTGTCCACCGAACTGGCGGAAATCGCCGCGAAGTACGGCACCCCGCGCCGCACTGTGCTGCTTGAGTCCGAGGCGGTCTCCCCCACCGTCGCCTCCGCTCTGGCCGCTGCGCCGGGAGCCAAAGGCAAGGCCGCACCGCTGGCCCTGGAGATCGCGGATGACCCCTGCTGGGCCATCCTGACCGCCTCCGGGCAGATCGCGCGCACCACCAACCAGGACAGCCTCGCCGAAGCCGGCCCGCGGAACCGGCACGATGTGTTCACCTCCGCGGTGAAGACGTCAGCCCGCGGGGAGATTGCCGCCGTCACCTCGCAGGGCCGCATGCTCCGGCTCCAGGTGATGGACATGCCCGTGCTGCCGCCGACCTCCGGCACACCGAACATGGCCGGCGGAGTACCGGCCAAGGACTTCATCACCCTGCTCAAGGGTGAATCACTGGTTGCCTTCGCGCCGCTGGATGACGTGCTGGCGATCGGCACGGCCCAGGGCGTGGTCAAGCGGGTCCAGCCCGACTACCCGCTCAACCGCGAGGACTGGGAAGTCATTGCACTCAAGGACAAGGACACCGTCGTCGGGGTGGCTCCCGCGGGTTCCGACGACGTCGACCTCGTCTTCGTGACGCGGCAGTCGCAGCTGCTGCGCTTCCCCGCCTCGGCCGTCCGTCCGCAGGGCCGGACCGCCGGCGGGATGGCCGGCATTAAGCTGGCCGCCGGGGACACGGTGATGTTCTTCGGCGCCGCCAGCCGGTCTGACAGCGACGCCGTCGTCGTGACCATCGCCGGCACGGAAGGGGCGCTCCCGGGCACCGCCCCGGGGGCCGCCAAAGTCACCGCACTCTCCGAATACCCGGCCAAGGGCCGTGCCACCGCCGGGGTCCGGGCGCACCGCTTCCTCAAGGGCGAGGACACCCTGTTGCTCGCGTGGGCCGGCCACGGCCCCGCGAAGGCCTCCTCCCAGGCCGGGGTGGCCCGCTCCCTGCCCGGGGAACACGGCCGCCGCGACGGGTCCGGCATTCCGCTCTCCCAGGCCATCGATGCGATTGGCCCGAGCATGTCCTGGCCGCCGGCACCGGGGACGGACGAGTAGGGCACTGCGGTTGTGGTGGGCCGGCGCCGGGCTTTTCCAGCGGACGGGTCACCGGCCACGGTCGCCGCTCACCGGGCCCGGGGAATCCTGGTCCGTGGAATCCTGGTCCGTGGGGGACATGTCCTGTCCTGGTCGCACCACGTACGATGACCTCAGTTTGCAGAGCGCGCTGGTACTGGGGGTTACGTGTCGAAACGACAGTTGGTCGGAGCAGTGCTGGTAGCTGTCGCATCGGCTGTGGCCGGATGCTCCCTGCAGCCTGCGCCCGTTTCATCTACACCGTCCACTTCGGCTGCGGCAATCCCGGCCCCACAAACGAGCCCGTTCCATACGCAAACAGGCAGCGTGACCGGAGAAGCCGCGGCCAATGTAACCGTCGAGCCCCACCTCTTCGATCAGCAAGGAGAGAAGCACCCGGCGGCCCTCGGCGGCGGATGGGAAACCTCACCGACTTTTCTTGTTGTGGCCGATGACCAGGCCAAGGCGGCCGACGCACTGCGGGCGGCCGCAGTGCGCTTCTATTTTGTCGATCAGAATGGCAAGGAATTGACCCGCGCGGAGATGACCGGTGACTACCCCCAGTACACGCCCAACTACATCTCTGATGTCTACGTGACCGATTTGGGACCGATGATCTACGCAGACACCAAAGGGGAACTTTCAGTCGGCATGGCAACAGGAATGCTGCAAATTCTTGTTGCCGAACTCCGATCCCGGAAAATCACCGCCGTGGTGACGGCACCGCCGAAGGACCTCTCGTGGGAAAACGCCCCCACAATAAAGCTGTCTCCCTAGGGTGACAGTGGCATGCCCTGCTCCAAGGACGGACCTTCACCGCGGACGGTGACTGCCGACGGCGAGGTCCCTCCGTGGCCGGCGCCCGACCTGAACCGTCTTCGGGAGAAATGCGTTTAGACTGCTCGCATGCCTATCATCCCTGATATCAAGGATTGGACCTGGGTCCTGCAGCGGCCCTGCCCGGAGTGCGGTTTCGATGCGTCCGCGGCGACGCCCTCGACGGCGCCGGGGATCGTGGAAAGCATGCTCCCCCGCTGGCGGGCCGCCCTGCGGCGCCCCGACGTGGCGGAACGCCCGGACGGGAACACGTGGTCGGCGCTGGAATACGCCTGCCACGTCCGCGACGTCTTCACCCTGTTCGACCACCGGCTGAACCTCATGCTCACCGAGGACGATGCCCGGTTCGCCGACTGGGACCAGGACCTGGCCGCGGTCGAGAAGGACTACGGCAACGCCGACCCGGCCGAGGTCAGCGCGGAACTCACAGCCGAGGGCGAGCAGATCGCCGCATCCTTCGCTCGGGTCACGGAGGAGCAGTGGGGCCGGACGGGAACCCGCAGCAACGGCTCCGAGTTCACCGTGCTGACGTTCGCGCAGTACTTCCTGCACGACGTCGTCCATCACCTCCACGATGTGGATGGCTAGCGCGTGGACGGCTAACACCCGGACTCCCAGCACTCGGACGGCTAGAGCGTAGCGGGCGGGCTACAGTTCCTTGTCCCAGGCCATGCTGCTGTTGACGGCGACGTAGCCCATCTTGACGTAGAGGGCCAGGGCGCCGGTGGGGTTCTCCGAGTCGACGTCCAGCGATGCCGTGTCCATCCCGGCCGCGGCGAAGCGGCGCATCGCATCCGCCAGAAGTGCCTGCGCGACCCCGCGGCCGCGGAACTCACGCCTTACGCCCAGCAGGTCCGTGTAGCCCTCTTTGTAGCCCCGTGACTGGGCGCTGACCTCGTCGTGGCTGGCGAGCTGGTATCCGGCGACCGTCCCGCTGGCCTGCTCCAGGACAACGGCGCTCAGGTCCGGCCGGGCCAGCGGATCGTTGACCACGAAATCCCAGCCCTCCTCGTCCCGCGGCTCGCTGCCCCAGTGGTCCCGGAAGGCCTCATTGTGCGCCAGCCGTACCGGCTCGTGCAGCCCGGGTCCGAAGCCCACCAGTTCCAGGCCTTCGTCCAGTACCACCGCCGGGAGACCATCCTTGAGCGGCCGGTGCATCTCGTTGTAATAGCGGACAATCCGGAAGCCGGCGCCTTCAAACAGGGCGGCCTGGTGCGTGTGCTGCTGTTCCATATGGAGCCGCAGCCTGGGGGTGGCGCCCTGCACCGCGTCCTCGGCAAAGCGCTGCCGGGTCCTCGCCTCCATCCATCCCAGCAGGGCAGTGCCGATCCCGCGGCCCTGCCACCCGGGATCGACGCAGCCGTACCCGAGCGCCTTCTCCCCGTCCTGATTCTTGGTGATCCGGCCATAGGCCCTGGCCACGCCCTGCGCGTCGAAGCCGAGGATGGTGTTCTCGGCGGCCGGGTTTTTCTTTGATTCGAGGACCTGTTCCAGGTCGGCGCGGCGCTCGAACCAGACTGGCTGTTCGACGGCGGCGGTCCGGGCGATCAGCTCCGCCCAGTCGTCCAGCTCCGCGGTCCCGGCGGCCCGCCACTGAAAGCGGGGGTCGAGGCTGGCCAGGGGGTCGGCATGTCCGTTCATGGCAACAGGCTAACGTCCGGCCTACCCCCGCGCCAGCGAGGGAGTTGACGCCGCGGACAGCGCGGCACTCCTCGCCGCAGTCCGGTCAAGGTCCAGCCGGTTGTCATCCGCGGCGATGTCCTCCGGATTGTGCGTGACCAGGACGACTGTGCGGTCCCGCAGGCCGTGCCGCAACTCGGCCAGCATCGCCCGGCCGGACTCAGCATCCAGGTGCGCCGTGGGTTCATCGAGCAGGATCACATCCGCACCGGTCACGAGGGTGCGTGCCACGGCGAGGCGCTGCCGCTCGCCGCCGCTGAGGAAAGCCCCGCCGGGTCCGATCCGGGTGTCCAGGCCATGCTCCAGCCGCCCGATCAGCGGCCCGAGACCCACCGCGCTCAGGGCGTCCTGGAGTCGCCGCTCCAACTTTCCCCCGCGCTGGTCTTCCGGAAGCCCCAGCAGCAGGTTGCCGCGGATGGTCGAGTCGAAGAGGTGCGCCTCCTGCGGGCACCAGGCTGCACGCCCGCTCAGCAGGATTTGGCCCCCTGCCGCCGGGAGGAAGCCCAGAACGACGGCGAGCAGGGTCGACTTGCCGGATCCCGAGGTCCCGGTGACAGCGAGCCAGCGCCCGGGTTCGGCCGTGGCGGTGAGTCCGGTGAAGACCCGTGGCCCGCCGGGCCAGGCGGCCGCAAGGTCCCTGAGCTCGATCCCGGGCTGGCCGCCGGGCCTCCCGGCTACCGGGACGAGACCGCCGGAGGGCCCGTCGTCGGCGGTGTCGTCGTCCCCGTCGAGAACACCGGCTTCGCCGATGCGCGTCAGCACGGCCCGGAGCGCAGGATATTGCCGGACCGCCGTCGTGATCGCCGCATACGGCTCCACGAGCGCGAGCTGCAGCAGCACCACCACGGCAACGGTCGAGGCCTCAACGGCGCCGCTGAGGGCCAGCGGAGCGGCGAGTACGGCGCTGGCCAGGGCTGCGGTCCCGCAGGCGAGCACGGTCAGCCCCTGGCCGAGACCTTCGGCCCACGCCGAGCGCTGCGAGGCGGCGGTCGCGGAGCGGTCCGCGGTCGTGATGGCGGCGAGCACCGGCGCGGAGACACTATTGGCGTGGAGTTCGGCGCGGGCGTCGAGGGCCGCCGCAACCTGGCGGAGGACACCGGAGCGCAGCCGCTGCTCGGTGCCTGCGGACATCCGGTCGGCTGCCAGCGCCAGGGCCGGGGCCGCCACGAGGCTCAGCAGGGCGGCAGCAACGACAGCGGGCAGTGCGGCCGGCAGCAACAGCGCAATGCTGGTGACGGCGGCGGCCGCGACAGCCACGGCGGTCAGTGGCGGCAGGACCACCCGGGGCAGGAGTTCCCGGACCGTGTCGACGTCGTCCACCACCGTGCCCAGGACGTTGCCGCCCTGCAGGAGCCGGCGCAGCGAGAGCGCGCGGCGGCTCAGCGCTTCCCAGAGCCGGCCCCGGAGACGGGTCAGGGCGGAGAAAACGGCGTCGTGCAGCAGGAGCCGTTCAAGGTAGCGCAGCGCGGCCCGGCCGATACCGAAGAAGCGCACCCCCACGATCGCGGTGAGCAGGTACAGGATGGGCGGTTGCTCGCTGGCGCGGATGATCAGCCAGCCGGAGAGCCCGGCGAGGGCGACGGCGAAGAGGGCCGCCAGGGTGCCGACGGCGCCGGCGGCGGCGAACTTGGCGCCGACCGGGGCGAGCAG
>DASWAW010000463.1:0-31608 GCA_036390955.1 Arthrobacter sp. | reverse complement strand
CTGCTAGTTCCCGAGGAGTCCGGTGATTGCTTTGACCAGCGGGGTGCTGTGCAGCCACAGCCGGGCGGTCGGGAAGTCCACGGAACGGTGGGCATCCGGGTATCGCCACGGTTCGAAGACGGCGACCAGCTGCTCTGTGGCGGCTTCTTCGATTTCAGCCGCGAACAGGGCGTCCTCGATGCTCTCCAGGAAGCCGAGGACGTGGCGCAGGTACTTCTCCGTCATGTCTTTGAGGGCGTGCTCGTTCCCACTCCGGTCGACCCAGGTTTCGGTCTCGCGAAGGAACGGGTTGCTGCTGATCTCACTCATAGACAACATGTGTACGGACGACCCCGGAAGCCTGCCCGCCGAGCAAGATGACAACCCGCTGATGTTTCGCCCGCACGTGTCGTTAGAGCGGACCGAACTCCCGGGCGCCGACGGGATCCCTCCATGTCAACGACATCTCCTCCAGCGACTGGCGAAGGCCAGGTGATGCCGCGATGTCGGCTCGGAAGTCACGTGCGGCATGCTCAATGAAGTAGGCCGGCACGGTGAATACGCTGCCGATGAAAACCAGCACCATGACGGCATAACCGACCAGGAGTGTAAAACCCTCCGGCCCCTGCTCCAACAGGCGGGTGGACAGCGGGTACGACATGGCGCCGACTATGAGCGCAAAGAACGCCGTCGCCCCCAGGCCTGACCTGAAATTGCCGGGCCCTCGTGAGGCAGCCATCCCAGCGACTTTGGGCATGCGCTTCCGGACCCGGCGGAAGATCAGAGCCCCAAGCACTGCAAGTGCGAGTCCTGGGCTGGACAACCCGATCAGCAGACCGGGGCCACCTCCCGAAATCCAGCCCAGGATCCCGAGGCCGGTGAAAGAGACTCCAGTACCGAGCGCAGCTCCGGCCATTCCCCGATACTGGCTTCGGTTCCCGGCCATCGAGCGAAGTGCCGTCGTGACGTTATCCGGGGTGATGCGGGCAGCATCGTCCGAGAGCCAGTGCGTGAGGTCGCGCTGGCGCGCCTGCGGGACGAACACGTAGCTCTGGCGGGGGTCCATTCAGACCGCGACCGGCGCTTTGATGCCGGGGTGAGGGTCATAACCGATGATCTCGAAGTCCTCGATGCGGTAGTCGAAGATGGACGCCGGGATCCGGTTGAACTTCAGCTGCGGGTACGGCCGGGCCTCGCGGGAGAGCTGCAGCTTCACCTGGTCGACGTGGTCCTTGTAGATGTGGGCGTCGCCGAAGGTGTGGATGAACTCCCCGACCTCCAGTCCGGTCTGCTGCGCGATCATGTGCACCAGGGCCGCGTACGAGGCGATGTTGAAGGGCACGCCCAGGAACAGGTCGCCGGAGCGCTGGTACAGCTGGCAGTTGAGCTTCCAGGGCTTGCCGTCGCTGTCCGGGGTGACGTGGAACTGGAACATGGTGTGGCACGGCGGCAGGGCCATGTCCGGGACCTTGGCGACGTTCCAGGCGGAGACGATGTGCCGGCGGCTGAACGGGTCCTTCTCGAGGCCCTCGATCAGTCCGGCGATCTGGTCGATGTAGCCGCCGCCTTCCTCGGCCGGGATGTCCCAGTGACGCCACTGGTGGGAGTAGCCGGGACCGATGGTGCCGTCCTCCAGGACCCACTGGTCCCAGATGTGGACGTTCTTGTCCTGCAGGGTCTTGACCCGGGTGTCGCCAGCCAGGAACCAGAGGAGCTCCTCGAAGATGCCGCGGGTGAAGACCTTCTTGGTGGTGATGAGCGGGAAGCCCTGGGCCAGGTCGAAGCGGATCTGGCGGCCGAAGACCCCGATCGTGCCGGTCCCGGTCCTGTCCGCGCGAGGTGTGCCGGTTGCCAGGACGTCGGCGAGGAGATCTTCGTATGGGGTGGCAATACTCATGGAGAAGCCTTTCGGGCGTGCAGGGAAGTCGTATCTTCTATGCGGCCGATGTCTCGACGGGCCGTTCCAGTGCCCGGAGCAGGATTCAAACCTGCGATCTTCCCTTTAGGAGAGGGACGCTCTATTCGCTGAGCTACCCGGGCGTTGCCTGCTGTGCGGATCAAAGCAACGGTGTCCCGTCGCTCCTCCGCCCCGGCACCACTACGGCGTTCTCCGGCACTGCGTGGCATCAGGCACCACGCCCGGCCAGTCTGATTCCCGGGAGCCCTGGTCGGACGTCTTCCCTCGGCCCGGGGCTGTCGCTGACTCCCGGCACGTTCCTCATGTGTACGGCAGACACCGCGTCCGTCGCCGGCAGGAAACAGAAGGGCCCGGCCGCTCCCGGCCGGGCCCTTCTGTTCGGGCTGTGCTGCTGTTCAGCGGTGCTGTTAGCCGAAGGTCAGAACCGGGTTGACCGGAGCCTTCAGGGAGTTGACCTGCAGGCCGACCGTTGCCTTCTGGCCGGCTGCCAGCTTCGTGGTCCAGTCCGAACCGGTGCAGGTCACAGAGACCTTCGGAACGACCGTGCACTTGATGCCCCAGGAGTTGGCGATCGAGGTGACGTTCGGGTCCTTCCAGGAGACCCTCCATGTGGAGACGGCTTTCAGGGCGGTGACGTCAATGCTGGCCACGTAGCCGCCGTTCCAGGAGCTGGTGAGCCGCCAGATGCCGGCCACTGTGCTGCCGGCCGGAACAGGCGAGGGGGTGACGGTGGGTGTCGGTGACGGGCTCACTGTCGGTGACGGGCTCACTGTCGGTGCCGGTGAGGTGGTCGGTGCCGGCACGGGAACATTGACCATCGGTGCTGCGGTGAGGATCGGTGCGAGGGCGGTCAGTTTTGCCTGTTCCCAGGTGTGCCAGTCGGCCTGGACGAGCCCGCCGGTAACGCCGGAGTTCGGGTTGAAGGCCCAGTAGGCGTAGGACATGCCGTTGGTCTTGAGGTAGTTGACCATCGAGGACATCCACTGCTGGTCCGAGGCGGTGGCCAGGGCGGAACCGAATTCACCGAGCAGGACCGGGGCGATTCCCTGCTTCTGGATGTAGCCCCAGTTCTTATCCCAAACGTCGGGGAGGTTGTTCGGGTACGTCGGGTCGCTGAACCACTTCTGCGCGTAGAGCGAGGCCGGGTAGTCGTGCGGTGAGTAAACGACCCGGTTCGGGGTGTTCAGGAGGACCGGGTTGGCGCCGACGTCGGCGAGTCCGCCGCCCCACCAGGTACTCCCGGCGGTGGTCTGGTTCTCGATGCCTTCAACGAGGATCAGCAGGTTCGGGTTGGAGGCCAGGACGGCGTTGCCGCCGCGGGTGGCTGCTGCCTGCCAGTTGGTGGAAGCGGGGCCGCCCCAGGTGGCTGCTCCGGCGGGTTCGTTGTGGAGGTCAGCGCCAATGACCGTCGGGTCGTTCTTGTACCGGTCAGCGAGCATCTTCCAGTCGGAGATCCACTTGGTTTCCGGCACAGCAGAGGTGTACCAGAGCGGTGACTGGTCAGCGCTGGAGGGGCGGTGGCGGTCCAGGATGATCGACAGGCCGTTGGCCTTGGCCCGGGCGATGACGGTGTCCATGAGGACCTGCGGGGACTTGCCCTGCAGGTTGTAGGCGCTGTTCGCGTAGTAGTTCAGGTTGCCGGCGATGGTGGTCTTGCCCAGGCACTCGTTCGAGAACGGGAGCCGGACCGTGTTGAACCCCATGGACTTGATGTTCGCCAGGGCGGCATCGATTGTCAGTGAACCCCAGAGCCCATGCGGCATGCAGTCGGCGGTTTCCATGCCGAACCAGGACGCGGCCTTGATCGTGTACGGTGCGTTGTTCGAATCGCGGATCGTGCCGCCGTCCGTGTGCAGCCAGCCGGTGCCGGGAACGGCCGGGGTAACGGTCGAGACCCGTTCAGCGTTGAAAGCGCCTGCAGCGGAGGGGCCGGCACAGCCGGAAATGGCGAGAAGACCAGCGATTGCTGTGGCCGCCAGAACGGACATTTTCCGCTTACTGGAGGCTCGAGGCCGGGACGGCGTCGAATACGTTAGGGCTTCGGTCCGATTCAAAATTCCTCCATGCTCTGGGCGAAGTTGCCCGTTGGAGAACATGCGTAGGCATGCGGAAATTTTGCAAAGTGCCGCGTCACACAACGGCAGCTCTCAGAAGCGGAGATTCTTCAAATACGCCTTGAGGAGCTTCCGGAAGAGCGATTCGAATTCCTCATCGTCCAGCGAACCGCTGTAGCTGTCGCCGTGCGCGATCCCGACGTGTCCCTTATCGCCGATTTCCAGCGTGGCGTAGCCGTTGCGGTACCGGAAGTAGAAGTGCTGGCCCAGGACCGTGCCGGTGGCCTGGTAGGGGCATGCGCCACCCTGTTCCGTGATGGTGCGCGTGGCCAGGATGAGGTCGGTGAGTTTCGGAGTCTGTTCGGTCATGGCTGCCTTTCAGCGGGGCAGCTGGTCCGCCCGGTCCAGGACCATGTGTGCGGACCTATGTCCGCTGCTCATCAGCCCTTGAGACACCCGCCGGGCAAGTGTCCTTCGAGTGACAGGCCTAGACGGTTGACAGCTTGCCGGCGTCCAGGCGGGCTTCGTCGGCAGCGTACAGCTCGGAAAGACGGATCGCCTCCCAGTCGCCGGTGATCGGGTCGTTGCGGAACGTGTCGTCGGCGTCAGGCAGCAGTGCGTAGAGGGCGCAGTCGTGGTGCATCCATTGGGTCGTGTAGATCCGGCCGGGGTGCATGAACATCTGCGGCATGCCGGTGGCTTCGACGATGGAGCCCGGCTGGACGGCCGGGACATCGAGGGCAGCCAGCGCTTCGCGCGCGGCGTCGCCCTTCGCTCCGCGGACCGGTTCGACCGCGTCGCGGGTCTTCACGAACACCCAGCCCTCGGCGGTGATCTTGCCGCCGTGCTGCAGCCCCAGTACGACCTCGCTGGTGCCATTGCCGAAGCCGCGGCGGAAGCGTGCGGTGACGCCCGAGCCGATGCTGGCGGCCAGGGCATGGGCGCGGGTCTGGATGTCGCTCAGGACTGCCCGGGCGGCTTCGATCTCGGCGATGACGGGTTCGGCGTTGGACAATTTGTAGGCGCGGGACATAGGAGCTCCTTGATGAGTGATGGTGCGGTCCCGAACCATGTGTGCGGCGGGGGCCGGCAGGCTCCTCAGCCCGGGCAGAGAGACCAGACCGGGCGCCAGGAACGGTACGTGACCTGTCCTGGCGCCCAGCTCGCTACCAGCGGCGGAACAGGGCCTTCTCCTGTACCTGCGGGTCCGCTGCTCCTTGTGCGATGAGCACCTTGAGGCTTTCCCCGAGAGTGAGGACCGGCGACAGGACATCACCCTCGTCTTCGGCCGATTCGAGCCACACCTCGCTGGCCAGGACCCGGCCGGGCTGGTCGCCGGCGCGGCGGACCAGGGTCTGGTCGAGCACGCCCCGCAGTGCCAGCCGCACCTTGGCCCGGATCTTGGCGTTGCCGGAGCCCGGGAAATAGTCCAGGAGCCGCTGGGCCGCCTCGGATGCCTGAGTGTGCATCGTGGCGATCACCAGTGCACCTCCGAGTGCTGCGTCCAGGGCTGCCTCGATGGATTCAGGCTCGTACAACCCGTCCACGAAGATGATCTTCGCGCCGCCGTCTACGGCTGCCCGGATGCGGGGAGCGGTTTCGTCTCCGTAATCCGCCTCGTAGAGCGTCACCCCGGGGTGTTCGGCGATGGACCGTTCGCACGAGAGCATGATGGCGGCCGCGGCGGAGCCCTTGACGCACTGGGCGCGGCGGAGCAGCGCTGCCCCGGTTGTCGTCTTTCCGGAACCCGTGGTGCCGGTGACCAGGAACAGCCCGCTCGCATGGGCCGCGAATTCCTGGGCTGCCTGCGGGACTCCGAGGGTGTCCAGGGCCTCCCGGGCCGCGTCCGCAGCGAGGGCCCGGGCCAGGAGGTCTGCGTTGCGGCCTGAGCCCGGTCCGCCCGTGATGAGGAAGGGCGCTGCTGCCAGGAAGATGTTCCGTCCCGTGGCGGGTTCCTTGCGGTGCTCGCCGTGCTTGGGTTCGCGGTGGATGATGATGTTCAGGTTGCGGTGGAGACCGGCTTCGATCTCCTCGACCAGCGGGTCAGGCGCTGTGCCCATTTCATGGGCAACGTGGAGGTTGATGAGCCCGGGACGGCTGTCATCCATGGCGCTGCGGAGGCGCGGGCCCGGAACAACGCCGGCTGCGATCCATCCTTTGGAGCTCGCCTCCCTGACCGTCTCGGAGAGCGCGTGTCCCTGGCCGTTCCCGGGAAGCCCGAGATAGCGGAGCGGCCCGGTGGCGAAGTCGTGGATGGTGCCGTCAGGGAGGCGGAGCTTCCGGCGGTCGGCCAGGTAGGAGGCGTCCGGGTGGCGGATGTCTGAGCTGGCGGAGAGTGCTTTGGTGGCGCGGATGCGCGCACGGTTCTTGGTCATGATGCCTTCCGTGAAGTCCTGTGCCCAACACAAAGGGAGGGTTGGTTTTGTCACCGGGATTCTGAGAACCTTGCCCGCCTCTACGCCGGCGGCTGCACAGGAGCCTGACGTATTGGGGTCCACGGCCGGTGCCGCGAAACGTGGGCCTGCACGGTATCGAACCGCTCGGACTGACGTCCTTTTCCAGCGGACATTGCTGTCCGGCCCTGCAGCAACACTGCTGCGTAAACGTGGGACGCACCGGATTCGAACCGGTGTCTCCGGGGCATAAGCCCGGCACATTTACCCGATGGCGGTGCTGCCCCGGTACATCAAGCTGGCATCGAAGCCAGCGGGTCAGCCATCGCCTTCCCGGGATCCACCCGTCATGTACCGGCCACCGCTCTATGCGAGCGTCCCAGTTGGTGCAGTTTCCCGCACCTGGTGTTACTTCCTGCGTGTCGGGTTCATCCGTCTGCCGCGCTGGTAAATACCCGGCTCGACCCCGTCTTCGACCCGCATGATCTCTTCCTTCTCTTTCCAGAGCACGGAGTTCTCAGCCTGGACGGTCTTGCGAATCTCGTGCGCCTGATCGAGGAAGTTGCTGAGCTCCCAGAACGAGATTGGAGAACTGTGGCCGTCCACGGTGATGACGGCCCCGTTGAGCTCGTCGTCGTAGACGAGCGACAGGCCGGGTTTCTGGCTCTTTGAACCCTTCGGGTAGCGCGGGTTCCGCCAGACGCCGTCGGAGTCCTTGGTCCAGCCCGGGTACTTCTGTTCGGTTGTCATGACGTCTCCCTTCCGGAGGTGCTATTTGTACGTGTCGGATTTACTGAGCTTGCGCGGGCCCTGGTCCACCTCGAAGTAGCCGCGGTCGAACGCGACATTGTGCCAGCGGGCCTGACCGTTGATGATCTCGCTGTGCAGGGCCTCGCTATGAGCCAGTCGCAGGTCGTGCACCGCTTCTACGGGGAGATCGGGATGGCCTTCGGCTTTCACCATGGCTTCCAGCTTTCGGAACTCCACGTCGATGTTCTGACGCATACGCACGATCAGTGCAAATCTCTCAGAGATCGCCATTGCGCTGTTCGCCCTGGACTTGTTGCTCGCCATGATTTCTCCTCGTTGGATTAGATGCCGTGCCGGGGTTCGAACCCGGGCGCCGAAACGCTCCCCGAACGGAACACGGTAGGGGCGCAGTCCCCGATCCCGTAGTGGCACTCTTTCTCTACCCACGCACACACCTGGGCGTGCCGGACAGAAGCGGGGACTGCTTGAGGGCCGGCGCGTGTGCGAGACGGTCGACTCCCCGTAGTTTCGAGGGGACTTGAACCCAGAAGGCCCGGCTCTCGCCGGCCCATCTGCCCGGATACCTTTCAGTGTCCGGCCCCAACCTCCAGCTTTACGCCGGTGCTCTGCCATTGAGCTACAAAACTTGCCAGTGTTTTCGTTCCGGCCGTCGCCGCGGATGGATTGACTTCCACCCGTGAAGCCCCCGCCCCGAAGGACGGCAGGTATACCTTCGTAGCAGGAACGGGTTTCGAACCCGCCTACCCGGCCCCGTCGGCAGACGAGTCCAGGCCACACCTTCCGGTGCGGGCGTCGCCACGGACGCCTTCCCTGCAGCCATTCATTTTGCGTGAGGTCTATAGAAGCCAACCCTGCCGGGCCAGCCAACCGCACGGGAGATTTATCGATACTCCGATCGCCGCTGTCATTATTGGTGTTGCCGCCAAAAAGCTGGGAGCAACCCCTGCCTGGCAACGAACCGCAGTCAGCAGATTTGCGGTTCAGCGCGAACTGCCCGGGATCGAACCCGGGGCTGTGGTCAGCACCATCAGTCCTGCCGGATTCTTAGTCCGGGCCTTCTGTAAACACCATGTGTGCGGCGTCCGGAAACTCTCTCACCAGTCCCCGCCGCCGGCGACCCAAAGCTTGGCCTGGTGGGCGATGTACTGCTGGTCCGGCTCCATCTGGCCGTCGGGTTCGACCATCAGATGCAGGCTGTCGCTGGCGTCGAGGTACCAGCCAACCTGGTTGTCGGGGTTGCGGTCGGCGATCTCTGAACGGACCTCGTTGAGCTTGCGGACAGCCGTGTCGATGCGCTTCTTCTGCGCGGCGGTCACCGCGGTACGGGTTTTGATCTGGGGCACGGGCACTCCTTGGTAGTCGAGGTAGTCGCGGAGTTCTTCCGCCTGGGCGCCGCGGGCCTTCTTCAGGAGCCCGAGCAGGTGCTCCGGGGTCGTGTAGCCGCTCGCGTTGCAGGAGACCAGCTGCAGGCTGCTTGGGAGGTCGCTGATCTTGTAGACGAGAATCCTCCCGGCGTCTAGGAGCCGCTCAACGGCGTTGTCCCATTCGGCGTCGCTGATCGTTTCGGTGCCGTCAGGCAGCAGGTCGTCCCGGTGGATCCGGGTGACGGCCCGGCCGCTCTCCTGCATACGCCGGGTCAGGGAGCGGAGCACGATCTCCTCAGCTGCGGCGTTCACGGTGCCTCGCACAGGCTGCAGCACTCGTTGCCCGTGCACGTGCAGATGTTCCAGGGCGATTCATCTTCGGCCGGGTCGGGCTGGTCTGACATGTCAGTCCTGGCCGAGGGTGCAGTTGTCGGGACAGTGGTGATCCGGGACGAGGTACTCTACGAGGTCTTTCAGGTTCCCGTGGTAACGGCTCGCGTAGCCTTGTTGCCGCCCGTCGAGGTACTCGTAGTTGATCCAGCCGGCGCCCTTCCTGGTGACCTGCCGGTGGCCGTAGGAATCCCCCAGCAGCCCGCCACAGAAGCCGTGCAGCACGGAGCCCTCACGGATCTTGGGCTTCTTCGCTTTCGGTTCCAGCGCAAGTGCCGTCACCTGGTCGTGCAGATGGGCGGCAGCGTAGATGGCCTGGGCCTTGAAGGTGCCTCCGCGGGGGTCGGTCCCGTCGAGAAGGGCCTGCAATGCCGCGCGCACCAGGTTGTCCTCGTACGTGGTCGCTTCGGGCAGCTCAGCGATAGCGTCCCGGAAGGCCTCTTTGACGAGCTCCTTGGCGGGGAATTCGGACTGGGTGAGCCAGGACATCCGCAGGTGCTGGGCGGCCTTGGCGTATTGGGTGAGTTTGCTGGTCATGGAACTCATGTGTGCGGACATCCAACCGCAGCTACCCTACGCCGGCTCCCATGTAGCTTTGGTTGCATGGATCACGACAGTACGCAGGCCCAGGTCGCCGCCCTCGCACGACAGATCAGGGTGGAGCTTGTGTCACGGTCAATGCTGCATCAGGACCTGGCAGACGCGATACCGGTCTCCCATTCCGCGATGAGCCATTACATGACGGCGCTGCGCCCCATCCCAATGCCGACCTTCATCAGGATCGCCGAAGTGCTCGGGGTCAAGCCCAGTGAGCTCCTCGGGAGGGCAGCAGAGCTGCCGCCGGAAAGGGCAGCCGGGACCGGGGCTGCCCTGCCGTAGACATTATGCGGCGTACTCCGGCAGCGGTGCTTTGTGGACGTAGAGCACTTCGAGGGCGAACCGCTGGCCTTTGAGCCGCCACTCCTCGGCGGCGGCCTGTTCGACGGTGCGGCCGCGCAGGTAGTCCTCCCCTACGATCCGGGCCATGGACGCGGCATCGGCAAGGTTCGACTCGAGCTCCTGCTCGCGCCAGTTTTCCCGGTGGGCGATGAATTTGCTTCTCAGGTGCCATTTGCTGGGCCTTTCCCGGCCGCGCAGGAAGTCCAGCCAGTCGGCGCGGGCCGCCTCGGGCATGGTCTTCACGTCTTCCGTGGCGACGGCGATCAGGTTGATGTTCAGCCGGTAGCGGTTGCAGGCCGGCAGCCAGGGCCAGAGGGCGCGGCAGCCAGGGTGGTCGTCACGGTGGTCGCGTTTCTCGGTCATGGAGCCAATGTGTGCGGCCACCCTGCTTGCGCTGCCCGGATCAGGCTGCTTTCAAAGCTTCCGATGCAAGATAGGCGGTGGCATTTTTGAGTATGACATTGGCGCGGCGAAGCTCAGAGACTTGGCGGCGGAGGTCCAGAATGGTGGCCTGCGGGTCATCGGCCGGAGCCTCAGCGGCCCCGATGGGCCTGACCAGCTCAGCCTCCTCTGACAGGTCGGGCGAGCCCAAGACTGCCACCAGGGCGGTAAATGCAGCATCTGCGGGCGTCGATGCCTCTGCGGAGCTCCCCGGAGAAGCCGGCTGTTCTGCCAGCGCCTGGGCGGCTGAATCCTCGGCCCTATTGACCCAGTTTCTTATGGTCATCGCGGTGACCCCCATCGTTTCGCTCACCGCCACGGTGGCCGCGTAGGGTGTCTCATTCGCGTGCTCACGCCGGCGCGTCTGGTAGAGCTCAACGGCCCCGTTTTTAAAGCCGCCCGAGTAGGTGGGGCGCGGCGGGCGGATGTTTTTAGACTTCGTCAACGTGGCTTCCTTCGTTTGAGTTCGTTGTACCAGCCCTCATGTGTACGGAGATCGAGTGATCGCTCCCCGGCCCACTGCTAGGCTGGCCGAAAACGACGAGGGGACATCGGTGAAGCGCAGCGAAGCGGACTGGAACGAACTGACGAATGAGGGCCGGCGGATCCTGCAGCGGGTTGCCCGTGACCAGGCGCTGACCAACTACGGCGCCTTCAACAAGGAGCTCGCGGATGAGACCGGGCTGCCGGCGTTCAACCTCAATGCCGAGGACGGCCGCGCGGGCATCAGCCGGCTCCTGGTCCTGATCGCCGAACGTGACTGGGAGGACGGGCGGGATTACATGCTCACGTCCCTGGTCAAGCTCACCGGCGAGAACCACCCCGGCCAGGGCTTCTTCACGCTTGCCGAGCAGGAGGACCTGTACGACCCGGCGAAGGAACCCCAGCTGGACTTCTGGCAGCGTCAGGTCAGGCTCGCGCATGAAGCGCACAAGCGGGTGCGTCCGGCCCGCGGCTAGATTTACAACCCGGCCCAGTCAGCCAGGGCTTCGGCCACGATCTTCTTCGCGGCGGCAGGCTTGAGGTCAGGCCCGTCCCAGACGCCATTTTCGACACTGATCTTGAAGTCGCGCCCGTCCCCGCGCATGGTCTTGTTGTGTGCTTCCACGAGGGGCTTGATGGCTGTTTCCAGGCCGGTGGCGGCCGGGATCTGGAGGTACAGGTCGGACTCGAAGCCAGGCTTCCAGGTCGCTGTGTTGTGCCGGAGCGTCAGGAGTGGAACCTGCCCGCGGCCTTTCACGGTCGCGGGTGCCAGGGAGTCGTTTTCGATCAGGTTGAGCACCGTCCCGTCGCCGAGCTGAACCACGGGGCGGTAGCCTCCGTCGGTCCACACGACAGTTCCAGTGGCACCTTTGTGTCCGGCCTTGATGTCCTGGAGCGGGCTGACGATCTTGACCCTGTCACCGGCCAGGAGGGTGCCGGTGTCAAGGCCGGGCGTGGACGGCGCGGCCATGTCGGGCCAGGGCAGGGTGCGGTCTGTGCGGTAATTGGCGGCCATGTGCTTGAGTCCTCTGTCGATGCGGGGGTCAGGCCGGGAGCGCGTTCTCGCTCAGCGGCGTCGCTCCCTATGTGTGCGGCACCAGCGACCGCCCCGCGCGCGGAGAGGTCCCGGCCATATCGGATCTGCTGGCGTGCTTCAGTGGGCAGGCTCCAGGTCTGCGGTGACGATCATGTTGGTCCCCCAGAGATCGGCGGTGTAGCAGCTGACCAGGATGAGCCGGCCCGGGACTTTGTTCCAGATGGGACTGTCTTTGAGGGTGCTCTTGTTTTCCGTAGAGAGGCCCGTGACGGTGTACGTTCCGACGCCGGCCGCGGTGGTGATGGTGATTCGGTCACCACGTTTCGCAACGCTGCTCAGATGGTTGAAGGCGGTGTCCAGCCCTTCCCAACTGTGACCGACGATGTACGTGGTGTCCGCCGAACCCGGGCTGCCATACGGGATGAGCCAGTACGCACTGGTGGTGATCGGCGGGATGATGGACGCCTGCGCGCCGGCTTCCGGCGCCAGCGGGAGGATGCCCTGGTTCATGCCGATGGCCGGATAGGTGATGTGCAGCGGCGGGGAGCCCACCGGAGCCGGGGGCGCGACAGCTGCTGGCAGAAAGATTGCCGGTATGGACTGCGTAGCGGCCACAGAAGGTGCCGCGGCAGGACCGGCGCCCGGAGTCGACGCCCCGACGGTGACGCTGACCATGACAGCAAGAGCGGCCGCCACGAGGGCTCCCCCGGCGATGATTCGACTCCGGGGCCCGCGGAGCGAGGGGGCTGTAGCCGCTGTATCCTCGCCCGCGGACACGTCACTCACCGGGAGTTGCAACCTGCTGAGCCTTCGCCTTGCGGGACCGGCGGAGTCCTCCTGTAAGCATCCAGACTCCCGCGAGGCCGGTCACTGCTGCAGCAGCACTGATCATGGTGGCCGGTCCGGAATCGGTGGCCTTTGCCGCGGTGTTGAGGTTCACGCCGCGTCCTGCTCCGGTGTCCGTGTTTTTGGTGGGACCGACAACAGGCGATGCCGACGGCACCGTCGAGGCGGACGGTGACGGGGCCGGTGCTGCGGCAG
Organism: Arthrobacter sp.; assembly: GCA_036390955.1. GTDB lineage: Bacteria > Actinomycetota > Actinomycetes > Actinomycetales > Micrococcaceae > Arthrobacter. Next base: position 18,799 of record DASWAW010000463.1, on the reverse strand, counting down.
CGACGGGTGGCACTGCCGACGCTGAGGGGCTCGGTGTGGTCACCGGTGCTGCTGCTGCGCAGTTGGGTGCGGTGAAGACGTTATTGTCGAGAGTTACCGCACCGTTCCGGGCCAGGGCCCTGCCCTCGACCGTCGCGCCGGTGGCTACCGAGACCGAGGTAAGCGCCATGACGGTGCCCTTGAACGTCGAGGAGGTGCCCAGTGCTGCTGAGCTGCCCACCTGCCAGTAGATGTTGCAGGCCTGGGCGCCGTTCGTCAGCACGATGCTGCTGGCCGAGGCGGTCGTCAGGGAGGATGCAGCCTGGAAGATGAATACGGCGCTCGGGTCTCCCTGGCCGTCCAGGGTCAGCGCACCGCTCAGGGAAAGCGCTCCGGGGGACTTGTAGACGCCCGGGATCAGGGTCTGTCCGGCCAGGTCACTGGACACTGTGGCGGTCACTGCTCGTCCGGCCGCGTCGTTGTAGGCGGTGGTGAGGTCAACTTGGGCCTGGCCTGCCACGGCATCGCCTGCATGGGTAGCACCGAGGGCCTGTCCGGGCGGGAATCCGGTGATGGCGCTGCCGGGGTTGACGCCGAGGTCGGCGCCGAGGACTGATGATCCGGTGTTGGTGACGGTTGTTCCGGCCAGGACGGAGTACGTGGTCGCTGTTCCGAGGCCCACCGGCGCATCAGCTGCGAAGGCTGCGGACTGGCCGGCTACGGTGCTGACCAGCAGGGCTGCTGTTCCGAGCGCCAGTCCTGCCGCGCTCCGGCGTCTGCGAGAGGCCCGGGAGTTTGTGTCACTAAGTTCGGTCGTGTGTTGACGAGTGATGCGATTTGTGGCGGCCATGGGGAATGGTCTACTTTCTTTGGCGTGGTTCGGCCGGGACGCAGCTCAGGTTCGTGCGTCAACGGCATTCCCTATGTGTGCGGCGCCGGACTGCTTCGTCCCCAAATTAGGAAGCAGCCTGAGTTTTCTTTTGCCGTGCCGGTCAGACGGCCGCGGGCTCCGGCTCCTCGGACCAGATCGGCGGCAGGCCGGTGCGGATGTCAGGCATGGTGGTGCTCACTTTCGGAGAAGCTGGGTAGTGCCGGAGGAAGTTGGTCCGGCTTATTTTGCGGCCGCGCAGGCGACATCGATGCGGCGCGCGGCCTCAGGATTGGACTTTGCTTCGGGACTGTTCGATTCGAGAAGGTAGATCGAGTGCATATCAACCTTCACCGTGTCAGGGGCCTTTTCGATGAGGGTCTTCATCTGCGAGATGTATTTGGCCTGGAGGGCGGTGTCGCCCGAGGAGTGGAGCCACAGCTTCTGCAGGGTGTTGTATTCGGAGCACGACTGGGCCGTGTTCATAGTCTGTGCGCACCCGGTCAGGGTCAGTACGGCGACGGCTGACAATGCGATTACTGGACGTTTCATGGTTCCGCCGGTGCTTGAGTGATGTCGAGTTGATCCTATGTGCGGACCCGGACCCGACTAACCCTGCGTCGTCTGCGACACAGTTCAGACTGCGACGGGTACCTTCACCTTCGGCACGTTTGAAGGATCGGAGGCGGCAGAGGCCACCGAGACGGTTGCGGGTGTGCGCTTCACTGCGGGACGCTTCGGCGCGGCCGGTGCAGCCGTCGTTTTGGCCGGGGAAGCCTTGGGGGCAACCGGCCGGGCCGTGACGGGGCGCTTCGCGGGAGTGGCACCCCTGGTCCGGGGTGCCCGCTTGACCGCAGGCTTAGCGGGAACAGGCGCCTCCACGACGATCGGTGCAGGGACCAGCAGTGCAGTGTCGAGCCCGGCACGGGTCCAGACGGCGGTGAGCGCACGCAGGACATCGGGAGTCAGTCCTGCGGTTCCGGCGCGGGAGGCCAGGGCAGTGGCTGCGGCTGCGTCGATGCCGGCGTCCCAGACGGTGCAGGCCGCCAGTCCCGCGTTGGCGAACATCCAGTTCCCGGTGAGTGCCGCGACACGGCGGCCGGTCGCGAGCCCGGCGATGAGCATGCCCGCAGCAAGAAGGCCCCAGGCAGTGACCGCCGGCCCGGTGGTGCCAGCCAGGCTGGCCAGGAGGGTGAGCGTGCCGATGATCAGGGCACCGACAATCAGGCCCGCTGTGGCCCGTCCTGCGGGCTCTTTCACGGACCGGGCAATGGCCTGGACATGCTGGGCTGCGAGGGCGTCGAAGCGGGGCATATCCTGCTCTACCGAGGTGAAGTGCAGCTCATCAAGGGCTTCGGCCAGCGCCGGGTCCGCGGTCTTGACGACATCCCAGCACAGCGGAAGGACACGCTTCTGGATCTGCTGCGATGAGGCCATCAGGTCAGCGAGCTGCACGGCGGTGAGGGAACGGATTGCCGCGCCTGTACGGGCAGCGACGTCGGAGGGCATGGTAGTGGGATTGCTCATGGGCCTCATGTGTACGGAGACCCTGCCTGCTGTCACCGCTGCTTATTGTTCCCGCTGCGCGGCCGCTGACCTGACGGTAAAGGCAATGACCAGGGTCAGGGCCAGGCCCGTTCCCAGGGCGGGGAGCCATTGTTCGGGGCTGCCGGTAGCGGTGATGAATGCAAACGCTCCTGCAATGGCCGTGCAGGTCAGCACGGTCTTCGTAATGCGGAAGAAATCGTAGTCGCTGACAGCGGCCACCAGCGCACCGAAGGCCCACAGCACGCCATAGAGGATGGCCGGAAGACCCTGGGCTGTGACCAGCCGGAACTGGTTCTTCGCCTGCACCAGGGCCCAGAGCTGGTATTCCTGGAACAGCCAACACCCGGCAAGGGCAGTGATGATGGAGATGGCGGTCGCCCTGCCGGCCTTGCTCAGCCGTTGCGGTGCCCGGGGCGCAGACGGATCCTCGGTTTCCTCGGAGTCTGTGCCGCGGTGCTGGACGGACTCTTCCGTAGGGTCCTCGGCGTATGGCTGAGTCTCCGGACGGTGGCAGCCGAGCTCACGGTCGTAGGCTTCCCGGCGGGATGGATCCGACAGTGTCTCGTAGGCGTCCTGGACTGTCCTGAAGAGTGAGACCGTGACCTCGCCCGCCCGGTCCGGGTGCGTTGCAGCTGCCAACTTGCGGTATGCCTTTTTGATTTCGTCCTGGGTGGCATCTGTTTTGAGACCGAGCACGTCATAGCGGGTGTTCATCCCCGTCATGTGTACGGAGCAACTGCCCGCGCTCACCGGGGTAGGGTGTTTCCGACTAGGCAACCCGGTACCAACAGAGAGGCGGACTTAATGATCCCGTCCAGACCTTCCAGCAAAGACAGTGTCGCTTGCGTGGGCGAGCTCGTCGGCGGCATCCTGATCGGCTGCTCCCGGCGCCCGGTGCGCATGGTGGTCGGCATGGCCCCCACAGGCTTTGGCCTGGGTGAGGTAGAGAATGCCGAGATCCCGTCCGTGAAGGTCTGCGGGGCTTGCACCCGCCACCTGGACGGGCTGGTCACCGGCATGAAGGCCTCAGCGCCGGAATCTCATCGCACCGACCCGCTCATCTTTACACTGCCGGACCTGTTCGAGGTCTGGGATGACTTCTTCGCTGACCTGGCAGCCGGCCTGGGCGGGGACGACGCCTGGGAATCCGACGGGCAGTTCCGCTAGGCGCCGCCGAAGCTGAAGTCAGCACCATGCCGTGACCGGGAAGACCGGCGTCGCTGGCTCTGTCTTACCGGCAGCCTCCCACACGTAGGAGTCGGAGAAGTCGCCCTCCTCGTGCCAGGCGAGCAAGGTGCCACTGGCGTCGACGGCGTTGAACTCGAACCGGTTGGCGCCTGCGGCGGCCTGGCTGGCCAGCACGGTGTGCTCGCCCGGGATCAGGACCGGGAGCCCCGGGCCGGCGATGATGTACGCGGGCAGCACGACGCTCTCAGCTGCCGGGTAGCTGCCGGCCAGTCCGATGTCTTGGAATGTTCCGTCGCCGACAGCGACCGCGCAGCACTCGTCCGCATCGATCGTGATGGTCCCGGCGGGCAGGGCAGCACAGGCTTCTGCGGTGCGTACGCACCGTTCTTCGGCGAGTCCGGCGGCCAGGGCTGCCCCGCGTCCGTCGAAGACGATGATTTTGGCGACCTGGATTGCGGTCATGGTGTGGTCTCTTTCCGGCGGAAGGGGTAAAGGAAAGAGCCGGGAAGACTGGCTTCCCGGCTCCGCTATGTTGAAGCGCCCTCCCCCGGGACTTGAACCCGTCCGGATTGCTCCGGCGATGACCACACATCGTAAGCTAGGCACTTCTCATCCGTCGGCTGGTTCCGGAGGCCACGGTATCGGGCCCTTTGTCCACTGCTGGGAGTCGAACCCACGACCCGCGCACGGGCTACCTCATCTGGGACCAGGTGAACGGGTGCCGACCCGTCTCCCTGTCCGTCCTGCGGGGCGCGCTTTCCCCGTTCTTCGGATACCCGGTTTCCCGGGCTTGAACCTCATGTGTGCGGCGGGTCGGAAACCTCTCACCGGAGCCTCGGGGAGATCAGATGCCCTGGTAGTCGCCGGAGGCCTGCTCGGGGACCTCCCAGGCGCCATCGGGGGACCGCCATCCACGCATGGACCCGAACATCAGGTCGGTCATCCCGGTCGGGTCGCCGCCGCAACGGACGAAATCTTCCCGCCGGCGACGGCCAATGCGCGTCGTGCTCCGGATGCCCAGAACGGTGACCAGGATTGCGCCGGCCACGGAGGCGACCAGGTAGAGGGGCACGTCAGTGCTGAACCGGGTGGCCAGCCATCCCGCGGATATTGCTCCAGCCCCGATCCACAGGACGAAACCCGTGACGACGGCTCCGCGCAGCGAGGCATTGCTGGGCCGGTCGATGTGGACGAACTTGGCCGGGTCGGCGGGCGTGTAGCCGGTCCGGACGCGGCGCCCGGTGGGTCCGGTCATGAGATCCTTGCTTTCAGTGGGGTGAGATGGTGCTGGGTTCTTCGATTATGTGCCGTCGGCCAGGTTCCGCAAGGCGCGGGCCAGATACCGGTATTCCTCCGATGTCGTGGCTTTCCGGCGCTGTGCCCGCGGCGTCCAGACACGGGCCCTGGAGGCCGCCGCGGCACGGTCGTCGTAGGCGTCGGCGAGTCCGGTGAAATCCTCGGAGGAAGTCTGTCCGCGGTCGCGCAGCCGCTCCAGGGAGGACAGGTAGTCGAGGCAGATCCCGTTCCGGTCAGCGAACGCTGCGCGGGCTTCGGCCGGCAGTGCCTCGCTCCGGGCGTAAGCGCCGGTGGCGCCGGTCATGAACCGTGCGTGGGCGAGCCCTGCTTCGACCGGAGTCACAGGTGCGGCCTTGGCGGTTTTCTCCATGCCAAGGCGGACGTCGGCGTACTGGTGCTGGATGCCGTCAAACTGCCCGGCCCCCGGCACGCCCTTTGGCTTATGCAGCTGCGTCGATGTCATGTCAGGCTCCTGCCGCAGCGGGCGGCGCTGCCCGGTGATGGGCTGTGGCGGCGTACAGGGACAGTGCCTCGATGGCCGAGAACATCCGGTTCTCGTAGCGGCGCAGGCCGTAGTCGAAACTGCCGGTGTACCCGTCATCGAGGGTAGTCATCCATTTGGCCCGCCGCTTGGCGCTGACGGATGCCAGGGTCCCACAGCGGATCGCGCGTTCGCAGCCCTGCAGGCGGATGATAATCCGGATGCGGTTGACCAGCGGGAAAACAAGGCCGGCCAGCACCTCGGCCAGCAGGTTGCCGATGAACTCGCCCACTTCCTAGCCTGCAGCGTTGAGGTAGTCGGACAGGGTCCCGTACCGGGTATGGGAGGTCCGGCCCTGAGTGTCCGAGAGCCGGACCTCGAGGCTGTCCGGGTTCCCTGACGCCACGGCGGCATCGAACAGGTACGCGGCGGCGTCCGGGGTCGGGTCGATCATCCGGAGGCGGGGAACGCCGCGTTCGACGGTGACGAGCCGGTAGAGCTCCTCCGCGTATTCACGGGTCATCAGTTCATTGCGGTAGCAGTGGACGGTGACGGAATTGATCGAGTCGAACTTGGCGTCGCTGACGACCTGGGCGAGCTGGCGCATCCGGCCCTGGGCTTCTTCGGCGGTCAGCGCGTACTCGGGCGGCGGCTCCAGAACGACGTTGCCGTTGCGGTGACGTGACATGCGTGAACCCTTCGGTGGTGGTTTCCGGTGCCCGGCGGGCGTCCGGAGGTACTCCTTGGTTCTTCTATGCGCCCATCGCCCCGACGGCGCTTCCCACGCATGAGGTGAGGGCGTCGGCAGCGGTGGACCGGTTTCCGGCGATGAAGTCTGCGGCGTCGACGGCGCCGGGGCGTCCGGGCCGGTATTCGAGGACAGCCAGGGCCCAGGCCCACGCCAGGAGCCTGCGCGGGTTCGGTGACGTGGCGGTGAACTTCCAGAGCGCCTGAGTGCGGGCTCCGGCGGAACCGCCGCCGATCCACAGGCCCAGATCGGAGTCCGGATCACCGATGGCTGGCAGCGGGTCGATCGCGACAGGACCATCAGGGGCGGCGAGGACATTCTTGGCCTGGAAGTCCCCATGGACCATGGTCTGCTTCGCGGTGACCTGAAGGGCCGCGATGATGACGGTTGCGGCTGCGAGGTCGTCTCGTTCGTTGCCGCAGCCGTGGCCGGCGAAGCGGGCGGCGGCGCCGCTGATCCGCTCCCGGAGGACTTCGTCGAGGCTGTGCATGCCGGGTACAGCGGGTGTGTGCAGCCGGGCGAGCAGCGCGGTGATGTCCGTTGCGGCCGGGGAGACGGCGGCCGAGGTGATGAATTCCATCAGGAACGATCCGGTCTCCTCATCGGAGGCGATCATGCGCGGGACGGATCCGTTGTTCCAGGCGGTGAGGGCTTTGCTTTCGGCCATGCCCATCGCCTTGTTGGCGGGGATCTTCAGGACCACTGGTTCTCCTGCACCGGTCCGGCAGAGCACCACCAAGGACATGGCGCCCCCTTCCAGGACGGTCTCCGGGGTGACGGACCATTCCCCGGCCAGGTGCCGGGCGAGCTCCGCGGAGTTCTCCAGCCAGGCGTCGGAGGCGTCCCCGAGGATGAAGCGGATGTTCAGGCGCAGGGAATCCGGGATTGCCAGAGGCGCTGGGCACAGCAAGGTGGTTGTGTTCACACCTGCCCGTGTGCGGCCGGACCCGATTCCGTTCAGACAGGCGGGCCCCGCTGCGCGGGTCCTCTTAGGCGGCCAGCCTCTTGCGCGGGGTTCCGCGCCAGCCGGGTACCGCTGCGTCCAGGCGCTTCACCCGTTCCGCGGTGGCATGCTTGCGCTGCTTCTGCAGCCAGCGTCCACTGGCCCCCGACGCGTCGTCGGTTTTAGGGTTGGGCAGTCGGCCCGATGACGCAACGACAGCGGTGAGGGAATCCAGGGCGGTGCTCCACTGTTCTTCGAGGGTCCGGCACCAGCCGGGGAACTCGGCATCAAAGGCAGCCCGGATCCGTTCGCTCTCGGTCTGGCGCTGGGAGGATACCCACTTGCCCAGGACGCGCGCGTCGCCGGTGTCGTTGGGGCGGGGAAGGCGCCCGTTGGCGGCGTGGAAGGCCTTTACCGACTCGAACCGCTCATCCCACGAGTACAGAGGTTCCGCCCAGCCCGGAAACAAGGCGTCGAGGCGGGCACGCTGTCCAGCGGATGCACGGAGCTTCTGGTCCGTAAGCCATCCCCGCAGGCGTTTCTCTTCAGGTCCGGCCGTCCGAGGTGCCAGCGGGAGGTGGCCTTCAACGGCGAAGAACGCCGCCACGCCGGCCAAGGACTGATCCCAGCTCCGGTGACCCGGGTGTTTGCCGCGCCAGCCCGGGACGGATTCGTCAAGAGCGGCGGAACGCTCCGGGCTGCATCCCATGCGCTGGTCCTTGAGCCAGTGCGCCAGCCGGCGGGTTTCGGCATCAGCGGACGTCTGATGGGGGAAGTCGCCGGTGACATTGGCAAAATCGGCGACGGCGCCGAGGGAGTCCTCCCAGGGGCGCATGGCCTGGTAGGTCCGCCAGGAGGGGATACTCCGGTCGAGGATGGCTTCACGCTCCGGCGTGATCGCATAGCGCTGGACATTTATCCAGTTGCCAAGGGAGCGTTCGTCAGTGTCGGCCGCTTTGTGCCGGGGCAAACGCCCGTTGGCGGCGACGAACGCTTCGGCCCGGTCCAAGGCAGCCTCCCATTGCCCGGCGAAGTGTTTGACGCCGCGCCATCCGGGAAGACGGCTGTCCAGGGCGGCTGCGCGTCCGGGGCTTGCCAGTCGCCGCTGAATAATGATCCAGGAGTAGATGGAGCCGTCCTTCGAATTCGGGAACCGGCCTTGGCGGGCGTGGAATTCGGCAAGCTCTGCGGCCTTGGCCGCCCAGGCGTCTTCGTGGGAGGGCCTGCTGGAGCTCTGCTTCTGCGTCATGGCTTACTTTCCTCTATGCCCGACAGCGGTCCGCAGGCTCTTCAGCCCTATGTGTGCGGTCGATCCGGAAAACCTCCCCGACGCTTCAGCTGGCGGGCACACCGAGGTCGGCGACAAGCCGGGCATGGGCCGCGTCCCAGACTTCCTGCCCGGTGTCATCGTCCTCATCAGCCCATTCCGGGTTGGTGTAGCGGCCGGCGCTGCGGAAGGCGCGGGCGAGGGTTTCCAGGTCGACGCCTTTGCGCTTTTCCGCCGGGACTGCCAGGACGCAGACCGTCCTGGCCGGCGGGGCGTCCTCCTCGTCGGACCCTGGTCCATCAGGGTAGGTGGCGATATGGATGCCGTAATCGAGGACAGAGAACGGCTCCCCGTCGTCGGGAATGACGACGTGGAGGTACATGTCATCCTCGTTGTTGAAACCGAAGCACCATTGGGCTTTCACGCCTTCGATGTCCTGCCCCCGGTCTGCGCTGACGTTCCCGTCGGAGAGTTCCCGGAGGTGGTTGCTGAAGTCAGTGTCGCTGAGACCCACGGCCAGCGAAATGGCCGGCTCGGTGTGCCCGGTCGGGGTGAAGCGGCCGGTGCTGCCGCGCGGGTGGTCCTGCTCGTGGAAGGTCATGCTCTTCTTGTGTGCGGCCCCGTGCTTGCGGCACCAGCACGCGTGGCCCCATCGCCTCGTGTAACGGGTCAGCGAAAGAGCCGGGACAGGGTGTTCCTGTCCCGGCTCCCCGAACTCCCGCAGAGGTTAGGGCCCCCAGGTGCCGGTGAAGACCGCGCTGAGGTTGTTGCTCAGGAAGAGCGTCGCGCCGTCCGCCGAGGATGCGGCAGATGTCCACACCGCATTTGTGGGCAGTCCGGACTGGAGCGTCCACGTCGCGCCGGCGTCCCCGGAGGTGAAGACCTGTGTGCCCGTAACGGCCACCAGCCGGCTTCCGTCGGAGGAACTGGCAATGGCCGAGATGTCATTCGTTCCCAGGGTGGGCCGCGATGTCCAGCTGGTTCCGCTGTCAGAAGAGGTCCAGATGAAGTTGTCCGCGCCGTCATAGCGCGTGGCGACCATTTTCGTGCCATCCGCTGACTGGGTGAGGTGCCCGATGTAGGCCGGGAGGGCTTTCTGGGACCAGGTCGATCCGGAGTCCGTGCTGGTAAACAGCTTGTTGTCGGCCACGAAGCTGATCCTGGCGCCGTCGCTGCTCAGGACGGGGCTGTTGAACCAGTGCGTCCCCAGAGCGGTCTGCTTCGTCCAGGTGGCTCCCGAGTCAGAGGACATGTATGCGTATTCTCCGTTGGTGCCCGCGAAGAGCTTGGTCCCGTCAGCCGACATCGCAAGGGTCGTCCACGTCCGGCCCTCGCTGCCCGGGATGCCGCCGGAGGTGGACCAGGTCGCTCCGCCGTCGGATGAGGAAGCCAGGATGTTAGCGGAGCCATAGGTAACAGCGGCGAGGTGGGTCCCGTCCGGTGATGCGCTGACGGCGTTCCAGGAGGTGCCGAGGCTGGCTTGCGCGGTCAGGGTTGCGCCCGAGTCGCTGGACACGTAGAGGTTACGGCCAAGGTCCGTACCGATGATCTTTTTCGCGTCAGCGGAAACGGCCACGCGGTCGAGCCCGTCAGGTCCGCTGTAGGTTCCGGTCTTCCAGGTGACCGAGCCGAAGACAGGGCCGGTGTTCACCACGCTGCCGTCACTGAAGCCGCCGGCGGCAGTGACCAGGTCTTTCAGCTGGGGGCGGGTGATGCAGCCGGTCAGGGTGGTGGAGGTTAGTGCGAAGGGCGTCGTGACCGCATTCGAGCTGGCATACACCGTTCCGGCCCCGGACTTGGAGACACCGACGAAGCAGCTGCCTGCGGCGTCAGTGTCGGCCGCCAGTTTGCTGGCCGATGCGGGGAGGTACCCGCTTGCCTTCAGGACGGACGAGGAAGCGAACCGGGAGTCCTTGGCTTTGGCGACACCCTCGGCGGTAGACAGGGACGCCAGATCCTGTTTGGCTCCGCTGTCCTGGGTGAACGGGATGACCCCGAAGACCGAGCCCAGCACGCCGGTGGTGAGCACCCCTACGACGACGACCCCGACCAGAATGGAGGGAAGGTCGAAGGCGCCTCCTTCTGAATGCAGGACGTTTCTGTCAGGGTCCATGGTGCCGGCATGTGGTGACGTATCGATCGGTGTCTCTCTGGCGTTCAAGGCGAGCCATTTCTACTAGGACTGGTCCGGGGCATTGCACTGCACTGTTCTGTTCTGAACATGCGTAGACATCGGACCTTGGCTAATCAGGCATGCCAGAGGAGCAGTTCGCTTCCCAAGACCACCACCCTGACAGCACAGGGGAGGCCGGGTGCGGCGCACTTTCCGTGACCGGCTACTCCCCCGACGTCGCCTCGTGGACAGTGACGGCCAGCCCCTGCTTACGGGCGTAGTTCAGGGTGTGGGTCGCGCCGTTGGATCTGTCCATGATGAACGCGATCAGGTGATCCGGGGCGGTGTCCACCATGGCCGCGTTCCGGGTGAAACCGGCGCGCTTGTCCACGGTGCCGTCCGGTTTCTTCCACTGGGCAGGGTGCTTTTCTATCATGAGTCCGTTGTGGGCCCAGACTTCTTCGCAGATCTGGTCGGCGCCTTTCGGGCAGGTCCCGGAGACCAGGACGGCTTCCGGGTCACGGCCGGTGGAGTCCCACCATTTACGCAAAGCGTTCTTGATGACCTGGCGGTCGACCCAGGTGCGGGATCCGGTGATGAGCAGACGCGGCGGCATCAGAGGTCCTCGTCATCCTCGGTGAGTTCTGCACTGATCTCCGGGAACGCGGCCATGCGCTGGTCCACGAGTTCCTCGGTAGCCATCGAGGGCCGGCGGCGGTCGCGGCGTAGCTGGGCGTAGGCTATCAAGTTGGCCAGTTCGAGGTGCTCGTTGGTTTTGGCCTGTTCCTCGGCGACGGCCAGCGTCGCCCGGGTCAGGACCGCGGTCATCGCCGTAGCCTCTGACGTCGGGACGCCACGTTCTTTGAGCTTGACCATTTCGTTGAGCCCGGCCAGGGCATCCTGGTAGTGCTGGTTCATTGCAGTCCTTCGGTGTCGGTGGGTCCGCGGCCGGCGGCCACTCCCGACCCATGTGTGCGGACAGGAGGTTTCCCCGCCTCGTAAGCGCCGGGTTCCTGGACAGACGAATGCGGGCGGCGCCGCATCTTTAGAAAGCGGTGCCGCCCGGAGGCTCGTGCAGACAGTTCAGTTCTTGGGCGCGTACGTGTCGGCGAATTCCTGTTCGCCGATGATGTAGCGGTCCTCGGTCGGGTTGCCGTCTCCGTCAATGCCCGAGGCCAGATAGCAGCCAGCATTGCCGTGCTGCTCCTCGCCCCAGGGGGCCATGACGGTAATGGGTCCCGGGACAGGAGACTGGAATGCCCGAATCTCGCCGGCTGCCCGGTAGGTCCCGGCAGGACCCTCCGCGGAGTATTTCTTGCCGAACTTCTCATCGTCGATCGCGTACTCTTCGCCGCCCGGCAGGGACAACCCGCTCCGTCTCCACCGTGCCGTCTGCCAGGACTGTTGCGAGCTTTTCGGAACGCTCGGTCCTGCGTGCGGTGACGATCGCGTTCTTTTGTAGGTCGGTGCCGAGGCGAATGTCTTGTCGTAAGCGTCCAGGTTCAGCCTGGCCGGAAGGGCTAAGGTCGGCTTGCATGGGCGGTAGCGGTGGACTGGCCGCCGTCGGGGGTTCCTGCGGATTTGTGGGCTGGTGTGAACGTCATGCCTGTCTGTGCGCGGCAGGATCACGAACGCGGCATCCGGTTCTTCGGACGGTTGCCCGCCCCGCGCCCTCACGCATGCGGCGTAGGTGCTTTCTCAACCCGTGGTGGCGCCCAGCAGGGCGTGGGTGACGGCCTGGAGAATCTCTTCGCCGGCGCGGATGCCGCGGGCGGCGGTGACGGTCAGGTGCGGGGCCACCCAGCCTTGTTCGGCGAGTTCACCGTGGGCGGGTCGGTAGGCGGTGTCGGCGGCTTCGAGCATGCTCTTGTCCAGGATGGAGTCCCCCGCGGCGATCACGCCGGAGCATCCGGTTCTGCTGCGAATCTCTTCGACTGCCAGGCGCTTGTTGACGGGCAGCGGGGTGCAGTATAGCTTGCGGCCCTGGACGGACACCTGCCAGCCCCAGCCCAGGCACCTGGCTTCCAGTTCGAGGAGCCAGTCGGCCGGCATCGCGGCGCGTTCGATCCTGCTGTGCAGGAACAGCCCGTCGGTGACTCCCAGGCCCAGGACCCAGCTGAAGGCCGGGTCTTTGAGGAAGCCGTAGGCGACGCTGACAGGGGCCGTGTGAGTGAGTGCCCGGCGCATCGCGGTGGACCAGTCGTGGTCCTGCTCGCCGTGGCGGAGGATGTTGCCTCCGGTGCTGGTGATCGCATACTCGTACGGCGCCCCGGGCAGGGTGATGCGGCGGTAGGAGTCCATGCCGCGGGCCGTGGTGGGGACGAACAGCATCTCCTCCGGGAGGCCGGCCAGGAGCTGCGCTGCAGCGGCGGCCATTGACGAGGCGAGCACACCCTCCTTGAACAGGACCGGCACCGTCTGGAGTTCCGGGTCTTCAGTGTCACCGAGCCAGAGCGCCGCGGGTGAGTAGATGAGGGTGCGGTCCAGGTCGGATGCGAACAGGATCACGAGGCGACGAGGATGTCTTCGAGGACGTTGATGACGTCGTCGCGGAGCCTCCATGCGACCGCGTAGGACGGTTCGGCACAGCGGGCGGCCCAGCCGGTCGCAGCCAGCACGTCGGCGACGTCGGAACTGGCATTCCAGTCAGCTTCCATGCCGCCGTCGAGCCGATTGACCGTGACGGGTTCCCGGTTTCCGGACCTGACGCGGCGGCGGGTCTCATCGGTGATGAACGTCGCGGCCGAGCGGGTGTCGGTGAAGATGCGGGTGCCGGGGCCGGCGTAGCTTGCCGACCACATGGTCTTGACCTGGGGCGGGCCCATCAGATCTTTGAGCAGCCCGGCCAGGTCGAGGTCAGCTGCGGGTGCGGTCTGTGTCGGAGTGCTCATGAACACCATGTGTGCGGTGGCCCCGGAAAACCTCGCCGCTACTGGACCAGGAGCGTCCCGTACGGCGTGCCGTGACCGAGCAGCGGCGCAACCAGGTTCACCGGGAACCCAGCGATGGAGCCGTTGTAGGCTTCCGCGGCAGTGTTGTAACCGGTGACCGCATTGCTGATCTCGGGCTCGGTGGCGTCCAGGGACCTGGCGAGGTCCTGGAAGGTGGCAGAGTCCTTCAGCTTCGCATGGGTCATACCGACCTCGACGAGGTGGTGGAGCTCGGTGCCGAGGGCTGCCTCGGAGGCGCTGTAGCGCTCAAACTTCCGCCCGGACGGTACTTCGCCAGGGGCCGGGGTATTGACGACAGCCTTCTGCAGGTCGGTGACGATCGGGTCCATGGCCGCCCGTTCGAGCGGCGCCGCGTTCTGAACGGCAATGAGCAGCTTCGGAATGAGCTCGGCCCGGGTCCTGTATTGGGTGACCGCCCCGGCCAGGGCATCATCGGCGCCGCTCTGGCTCGCCTGAAGCGTCACGGCGGAGGTGACAGTGCCAGCAGCGAGCAGGACCGCAACGGCCCCAAGGCCTATCGCTCCAGAGCGGATCCTTCGCGGCGTGAGATTCCACCCCTGCCGCTTGGCGGTGACGGCATCCCAGGGATCATCTTCCTTCACCGTGGCGGCCCGTGAACCGGCCCCTGCCGGGGTCAGGTAACCGGTACTTGCCATGGCTGACCTTTCATCGGGGGCTGCTTACTGCTGGGTGCTCATTCCGTAGAATGTTGCTAACGCGCGTAAGGCGTATAGACCGGTTATTGTCTACGCCGCCCAATATGCGCGTTAGCAACAATCAGAAGTCCCAGTCTTCGGATTCGGTTTTTTCTGCCTTGGAACTGCCTACGATGTAGGACGAGCCCGACCCCGAGAAAAAGTCGTGGTTCTCGTCCGCGTTCGGGGACAGGGCCGAGAGGATGGCCGGGTTCACGTTAGTGGTGTCCGCGGCGAACATCGGGTCGTAGCCGAGGTTCATCAGTGCCTTGTTGGCGTTGTAGTGCAGGAACTTCTTGACGTCCTCAGCCAGGCCGACACCGTCGTAGAGGTCGTGGGTGTACTGGACCTCGTTCTCGTAGAGCTCCATGAGCAGCTCGTACGTGTACTCCTTGAGCTCTTCGCGGCGCTCGGCACTTTCCTTCTCCAGGCCCTTCTGGAACTTGTAGCCGATGTAGTAGCCGTGGACGGCCTCGTCCTTGATGATGAGGCGGATCAGATCGGCGGTGTTCGTGAGCTTGGCCCGCGAGGACCAGTACATCGGCAGGTAGAAGCCGGAGTAGAACAGGAAGCCCTCGAGCAGGGTGGAGGCGATCTTGCGCTTCAGCGGGTCGTCGCCCTCGTAGTAGTCCATGACGATCTTCGCCTTCTTCTGAAGGTGCTCGTTTTCGACCGACCAGCGGAACGCTTCGTCGATTTCCTTGGTCGAGCAGAGCGTGGAGAAGATCGAGGAGTAGGACTTCGCGTGCACGGATTCCATAAACGCGATGTTCGTATAGACCGCGGCCTCATGCGGGGTGATGGCGTCCGGGATGAGGGAGACTGCGCCGACAGTCCCCTGGATGGTGTCCAGCAGGGTCAGGCCGGTGAAGACCCGCATGGTGAGAAGCTGCTCTTCCGGGGTCAGTGTCGCCCAGGACTGGACGTCGTTGGACAGCGGGATCTTCTCCGGCAGCCAGAAGTTGTTGACGAGGCGGTTCCAGACGTCCACGTCCTTTTCGTCCTGGATGCGGTTCCAGTTGATCGCGTGGGCCTGTTCGACGAGCTTGAGTGCTGGCATTGGTGCTTACTTCCTAATCTGGGCTGGGCCTGAAAGGCGGGCCCGACTGTCGCGGGCCTGCCTCAGGGTTGTGTCTGGTGGCTTCTATGCGCGATAGGTCCCGACGGGCCGATTCCGGACCGGAACACCGTCTTGGCGCCGTTTTTCCCGACATCTACGCATGCTCCCTCTCGTGCGCCCAATGGGCGCCCACCTTCGCACCACCAGCCGCATCCTTGAGGAGCAATACACATGGGCCTGCCCCAAACCAGCAAAAAGATGACAGCGTTCAAAGCCCTGTCCGTCGCGACCCTCGCAGCTTTCGCCCTTTCGGCCTGCAGCGTGCCGGCAGCGAAGCCTGCCGACGCGGCACCGCAGCCGAGTTCCTCCCCTTCCGCGTCCGCCTCGCCGAGCAGCTCAGCGCCTGCAGAAGCTCCGGCACCGGTCCAGACCGTAGCCCCGTCGGCAGCCCCGACCGCTCCTGCAGCTGACGCTCCGGAGGCGGAGACACCCCAGGCTGATCCGGCCACAGACATCCCGGCGTATTACCCGGTGTTCGACGCAGCCCCGACGCAGTCGTACACGTACTACACCACTCCGGTCGTCGCTCCGGTCGCCCCGGCATTCCAGGTGATCGACACTTCGGCCGCTGATGCTGCCAGCCGTCAGGCCGCGATCGAAAAGGCCGTCCAGGATGCCCTGAACGCTGATGCCGCTGCACGCGACGCCGCCCGCGCGGCCGCAGAGCAGAAGGCAGCACAGGACGCCGCCGACGCGACCGCCAGGGATGCCGCTGCGGCAGCCGTCGTGCTGTCCAACGCACACGCCGCCTACGACAACGCGCTGACCACCCTGGACCAGGCCAATGCAAAGGTCGGAACCACTAACCAGAGCTACTCTGACGCGCAGGCAGCCTACGACGCTGCCGCCCAGTCCGTGGCAGACGCCAACGGGCCCTACGCCGCAGCACTGGCGGCCCAGCACGATGCTCAGGTGAAGCTCGACGCGCTGACCGCGAACCAGTCCACCACGGCTGCCGACCTGGTCGCGGCCCAGGCCGCTTACGGCGACGCATCGGCGAAACTCGGCCCGGCCATGTACGCCTCGTTCATGGCAGATGATGCGGTGAGCGCCACCTTGGCCCCGCTGGCCACTGCCCAGCTGAACGCTGACGCTGCGCTGGCCGACCAGGCCACCGCCACTGCTGCCCTGTCCGCTGCCGCGGACGCGACCGCTGCCTCCCAGACGGCTCTCGATACGGCCACGGCCAACAGCACGGTTGCAGTCACTGCCGCCACCAGCGCCCAGGCCGCCCTCGACACGGCCAACCAGACCCTGGCGGACGCACAGGCAGCCTCACCTCCGGTCCAGTCCGACATCGACAACGCACAGGCCGCCGTCAACGCCGCGACCACCGCGCGGGACGACGCGAACGCGGCCGCAACCCAGGCAGCCACTGACGCGTCCACCGCAACCGACGCGCTCACTTCGAGCCAGACGGCACAGGAAAGCGCAGCCATCTCCCTGAGCACTGCCAACGACGCTGTGGCCACGACCGGCGCGGCGTTGACCTCCGCCACGGACGCGAACGCAGCAGCCGAGCAGGCGGCACTCACCGCCCACACGGCTGCCGACCAGGCCCAGACTGACTTCACGAACGCCAGCGCCACGTGGTCCTCTGCAACGGCCGCGGATACGGCCGCCGCCGATGCAGTCACCGCCGGAGCAGCGGTCCTGACCGACGCTACGGCTGCCGCCCAGGCCCAGGCCGCACTGATCAGCCCGGTCCAGGCCGCCGCTGACCAGGCCCGGGACGCCGCGCTCATCAGCTACTCCGCGGCGGACTCTGCCGTCACCGAGCAGCACGCCGCCACGACGAACCTGGGAATCACTGCAGCGAACCTGAACACGCTCCAGCCCGGAGCCGTCCCGGTACCGGTAGCCGCACCGGCACCTGCCCCGGCACCCGTCATGACGCTCGCCCCGGCGCCGGTGTCACCGTATCCGGCACCTACCTCCACGGTTGGTCCGGCACCGGCTCCGTAACAGGGTCTTCACCCCGAACAACAGAAGCACCCCGCCGGTTCACGCCGGCGGGGTGCTTCCCGGCCCCCGCGCGGGCCTCTCCGTGACGATTTCGGAAAGGAGGCGTGCAGATGTTTCCCCGGCCGGGCGTGTGCCGTTTCGTTGAAACGGCAGGATCGGGCTGTAGCTTTCAGCGGCCTGGCATTGCCCACCAGTCCCCGGACACCAAGGAGCAAGACATGAGAACCGGTTCCACTATCTTCCTCATCGCCATAGGCGCCATCCTGGCCTGGGCCATCGCGCCGGGCCTGATCCCCAATGTGGACCAGACTATGATCGGCTACATCCTGATGGCCGTGGGAGTCATCGGGCTGATCGCCTCCCTGGTCCTCGCCAACCCCGGCCGGGGCCGCACGCGCCGCGTCAGCGAGACCCGTTCCATCGTGGACCCCAATACGGGTGAGACCATCACCCGTAACGAGAGCCGCGACGGGGCCTTGTAGACCGCCGCTCCACGCCGCCATCATCCCGGAAGCCGGGCCGGACCCTTGGGGTTGGGCCCGGCTTCCGTCTTCCCCGGGATGATGGCGTCAGTCCTTCCAATACGGAGCGGGCGTCGGATGCCCAGGACCCTGCTGCGACCTGCTGCCCGGGCGGTGCGGGCCTCTCGGCCAGGGTGGGTGTTCCAGGGCGGCAGCGCGGCGCAGAACCGCTGAGAGGACGTCCAGGGCGTCAGCCGGCGCTTCCCGGGCAGCAGAATGCCCCGGCCATAGGATCGGCCGGGGCATTCGATGTAGGGCGGCACTGCTCTCCCCGCGGATGATGCCGCGAAGGCGCCCACATGGGCGAGTAACACGGGGGCGGTGCCGGTCCTTGGATCAATGTGTGCGGAGACGATCAGTGGCGTCCCCGCCGGGCCCTGGAGTCCGCGTCGGGTTCGGGCTACGGTGCTTTGTCGCCCTGGCCGATGGAGGCGAGGTAGGTCTTCATCTCGCCGGCATGGGACGGGCAGAACATGACGATCCCGGTGCCCATGACGGTCCCGAAGCCCTGCAGGTCGCTGACGCCCTTGCTCGAGCTGGTGATCACATCCGAGATGGACTCCCCGGAGTCGAGCCGAGTGCAGAACGCCCGCGCTTCGGCAACGACAGCTGACTCGGACTTGCCCGCGGTGTAGTCGCCGCCGCCGGTCTTCACGGCCTGGTTGAACGCCGGTTCCCGCGCGGAGTCCGGGATGGGCATGCCGGCAGCCATGGTGAGCAGTGCCTGGGGCCCGCCGTTGGCGACCGTGACACCGACGGTGACGGCGCAGGCGAGGATGGCCAGGCCCAGGAGGAGGCTCAGCGCGATGAACGTCTTGGCGATCGGGCCCTTGCGCTTCTTCGGCGTCGGGAGCAGGTCAGGTTCGTTGCCGAGAGCGGGGGTCTGGAGGTCGGTGGACATGGGTTCCTTTTCGAAGAGTCTGGGGTTGTGGCGCGTCAGCTTTTAGCGGCGAAGCAGCCGGCGGGTGCCGTCTTTGACGCGCTCCCAGCCGTTGAGGCAGTCGTTCCTGAAATCGGACCATCCCGGCGCGGGAGTGAACAGGTAGTACAGGTTGGCGATCAGTCCGAAAACGTCGAGGAGAAAATCTTCGTCCATGGTCTCTGCCTGCCCTTGTT
>DASWAW010000462.1:0-3464 GCA_036390955.1 Arthrobacter sp. | reverse complement strand
GCCACCATGCCGCCGACGAGGCCGGCGCCGATCACGGCGACGCGGTCGCCGAGGCGGGGCCCGGCCTCCCAGATCCCGTTGATCGCGGTCTCGACGGTGCCGGTCAGGACGGCGCGGCGGGCGGGGACATCAACGGGAACCCCGGTGAGTGACTCCACCGGGACGACGTAGCGGTCCTGGTGCGGGTAGAGACAGAAGACCGTCCTGCCCAGCCAGTCAGCCGGGCCGTCCTCGACGACGCCGACGGAGAGATATCCGAACTTCACCGGGGCCGGAAAGGAGCCTTCCTGGTTCGGCGCCGCCATCTGCTCGGCCACGCATTCGGGCACGCGGGCGTTGTGGACGACCAGTTCGGTGCCCTTGCTGATGCCAGAAAACAGGGTGCGGACCAGCGCTTCGCCGGGGCCGGGGACGGGCAGCGCCTCGCGCCGGAGCTCCCCTGTCCCGGGGCCGACGGTCCAGTATGCGGTGGCTGTGGCGTGTTGGGCTGCTTGGCGTGTCTGTTTCTCCGGGTTGCTCATCTTGCCTACGAATCTAGTCGTCTGCCCATTCGGGGGGAAGCACGGCCGGTCCGGGCGCGCCGCGATGGACGGTCGGTCCATGGTGGAGTTCGGGGCCTGGGATCCGCCGTTTTGTGGATGAGCGCATTGCTCCGGTAGCCTAGTCAGGTTGGTGACGTGTCCGAGCGGCCGAAGGTGCAACACTCGAAATGTTGTTTGGTGAAAGCCAACGTGGGTTCAAATCCCACCGTCACCGCGAATGAGAAAGGCCCTGCTTCCCTTGTAAATAGAGGGAAGCAGGGCCTTTCGCTTTTGCTCGAAATTCGTCGCGCAGTAACGCAGCAGTGACAGACTTCCTGCAGTGCTCTATCTCCAGTAACACCGCCGGAAGCCGGGCTGGTCCCTCTGCCTCCTGCAAATGCTGCCCAGCTTGCGGTGATGACCATGGCCCGCGTCAGGCAGAATGGCTGGACTGGACAGCATCGAGCGTCACCTGTTTAGTGCCCCACTGGGGCCCGGTGCCGTCCTGGGCCAAAGACATCAAGATCGGCAACAAGCTGATCAACACCAGGAGCGAGACCATCCTGGAGAAGCCGCCGTTCCGGAAAGCCGCCGGGATCCACGTCGCCGAAGCCCGTTGGCACTCCGCCGGCAACGCCCTCCACTGCCTCACGCATTAAGGGTTCACGCTCCGCCTCAACACCGCAGCCGAAGCGCAGGCCATGGTCAACGCAGCCAAGACCACGGCACAGAAGGCAACCCAACAGGCCCACGGAGCCGCCAACGCCGCACCCCGGGACACCAATTCCCAGGTAGTGATCCGCCGGGCAATGAACGCAACCGCAGCCAAGGCCAACGGCTAGCTCCCCAGACAGGTGACGCCCGCGACAGCCGCGGCGCGGGCGTCACATAAAGTCTGGTAACCCATCGGAATATCCGGAAGGACTAGGCGCAGGTGAAGGACGAATTCTCGTGCCTCACCGTACCGTTGGCGTAGACGTATTCGAATGCGTAAGTGCAGGTTCCCAGTCCTGGGACATTCTGCGTATCAGAGAAGTGCTCAGTCCAAACGAAGGTCTCCCCGCTTTTCAGCAGCGTTTGACCGTGGAAGATGCCCTTGGCCGTGAAAGTGTATCCAGTGCCGTAGGTGACGGTGTAGTCGTAGGTCGCGTTATGGGCGCCTATGGTGTTCCCGCTCGACGTTTCCGTAAATTGAAACACCTCAGTGAATCTTCCACAGATCGTTGTGGTGCCGTAATCTTGGCACCCCGTTTGATGAAACACTTGGGCGCTTGTAGTGCTCGCAGCCGTTGCGGGTAAGGCCCCCAGGACCAAGGCCGCGCTAGCTCCGAGCAATCCGAACGTACGGGCCAGTAACTTTCCGGACATGGTGATTCTCGCTTTCGCCATAAGAATTTTGACAAGCAATCCGGCGCGCCTGCAAACGATTTATCACAACTCCAGCGTCAAGCTCGGTGAATCTGGCCCGACCTCGGATGCATGCCGTCGAGTTCCCAATTTGGGTAAGAAAATCGCAGAACCGTTCGTCGTTGACGAAGGGCATAAAACTACTGCTACGGAGTAAGACATGGCAAGGGCCAAGAATATCTGCGCCCGCCACGCCGGGAGTACGCTGGCGATATGGGCGATCCCGAGCTTGTGGCTCTGCCAGTGGGGTTCGAACGGTTCCATCGACGGGACTTCATCAACTACCAACTCAACCGGGCATATGCGCTGGGCTTCGCCGACCGCCACGAGCTAGTCGACGCCGCTGCACACGTACGGTCAATGGCCGCCTGTGTCACCGTGTTCGAGGCGTTGTCGAGTCGGGCGGCCGCCGAGGCCCGGCCTCGTCAGGCGGCGGGTTATGAGAGGATCGCAGAATTCTTCACGCCGCCACGGTCGGCGGAGAAAACGAATCGCTACCGGCGGTATCTGAAGCTCTTCGACACCGCATTCGCAGATACTGCCATCGTCCGTCACGAGATCCCCTATGCCGACGCGGCGTTGCCGGCCTATTCGCTTCGGGCGGCCGGAACATCAACAGGCGGCACGGTGCTGCTGCACGGCGGGTTCGACTCCTTGATCGAAGAGTTCTTCCCCATCTGTCAGCGTGTCGCTGCCGCCGGTTTCGACGTGATTGCCTTCGAGGGTCCGGGACAAGGTGGTGCGCGGAGGTTGAACGGACTCACATTCGACCACGACTGGGAAAAGCCGGTCGGGGCGGTGTTGGACCACTTCCGCCTCGACCGGGCCGCCCTGGTCGGCATCTCGATGGGTGGGTACTGGGCGTTGCGGGCCGCAGGACGCGAGTCTCGCATCCACAGTGTCGTGGCTTGGCCGCCGGTGTACGACTGGCTTCACAGGCTCCCGCCCGTCCTGCGCAGCCCGGTCCGCATGATGGTGCGGCACCGGCGCTTCATGCGCTGGAGCGTGCGCACCCGTGCCCGGCTGTTCCCGACCCTGCGCGTTGTGGTCAATCAGGTCCTCTACATGCTCGACAGCAACGATCCGACCGACGCCGCCGAGTGGTTCCTGGGCATGAACGCCGAGCACCTGGACAGCGGGCGGGTGACCCAGGATGTCCTACTGATGTGCGGCGAGCACGACGCCTTCCAACCGCCAGCACTGACCCACGCGCAGGCTCAAGCGCTCACGGCCGCCCGAAGCGTCACGACGCGCATGTTTACCCGAGCCGAACAGGCCGACCAGCACTGCCAAATGGGAAACCTCGAGCTCGCCTGCGAGGTTCTTACCACATGGTTGCAGGCTGCAGGCACGAACGCGGGCGCTTCCAGGCAATAGTCACAGCGCCGGCGCACCTACGACAACTGGCGGCCGCCCCGTCGTCGGGGTGGCCGCCAGTTTCAGTGGGCTGCTGGTGTTAGTGCTCCGCTTCTGCGGCAGCCTTCTTGGCGTTCTTCTCGGCGTCCTTCTCGGCGCGCAGAGCCTCCGTGTCGTGCT
>DASWAW010000461.1:0-8186 GCA_036390955.1 Arthrobacter sp. | reverse complement strand
GAGGGACCCGGCGAATTCCCCGGCCACGCCCACGTAGATGGCGAGTTCGCCGCTGGCGAGCTCGGTCTCCACGACGCCGGGGGCCGCTTCGGCCACGAACTTGGGCTTACCGACCACCACGTCGCGGCCGTCGAAGCGGGCCCGGACGCCGTGCGTGGCGAATTCGGTGGCCTCCGTGGCGGACTCGAACACCAGCCCGCGGTTGCGCGCGGCGTCCATCACCGAGGCGGCCAGCACATGGGAGGAATACTGTTCGGCGGACGCCGCCAGCCCCAGGACCTCGTCCTCGGTGAAGGACCCCGCGGTCCGGACCCCGACCAGGGACGGGCGTCCGTACGTCAGTGTCCCAGTCTTGTCGAAGGCGACCGTCCTGATCCGGCTCAGTTGTTCCAGAACACCGGCGTATTTGACGATGATGCCGCCGCGCGCGGCGCGGCTCATGCCGCCCAGGAACGCGACCGGCGCGGCGATCAGCAGCGGGCACGGGGTGGCCACCACCAGCACCTCGGCGAAACGGGCCGGGCTGCCACTGACGATCCAGCCGATCGCGCCCAGGGTGTAGGCGAGGGCGGTGAAGGGCACGGCGTACCGGTCCGCCAGCCGCACCATGGGCGCCTTGCTGTCCGCGGCTTCCTTGACCAGGGCCACGATGCGGCTGTACTGCGAATCCTCCATCCGGGCCGTGACCTGCATCCGGACCGCGGCTTCGCCGTTGAGGGAGCCGCTCATCAGCCCGTCGCCGGCGACCCGCTCCACGGGAAGGCTTTCCCCTGTGAGCGAGGATTCGTCGAAGCTGCCGGACTCGGAAAGCAGGATGCCGTCCAGCGGCACCACCTCACCCGGCCGCACCAGCAGGATGTCACCGACCTGGACCTCTGTGGCGGCAACATCCTCGTGTTGGCCGTTAGTCGTTGTCCCGTTTGTGGGGGCTCCGGCCGTGGAGGTGCCGCCTGCGGAGGTGCCGCCTGTGTCGGTTCCGGCTGCGGAGGTGCCGCCGCGTTCCCGGTGGGCTGTCTGCGGGACGCGTTCCAGCAGGGAGGTGAGTTCTTTTTTGGCCCGGCCGGCCGCATAGTCCTCAAGTGCTGTTCCGCCGGCCATCATCAGGACAATGATCATGGAGGCGATGAACTCGCCCACCAGCACGGTGCTGACGATCGCGGTGACGGCCAGGATGTCGATGCCCCATTGGCCGCCGACCAGCCGGCGGACCATACCGACGCCCAGATAGGCGGCCACCGCCAGGGCGTAGATGCTGGCCGCCAGCTGCGCAATCAACGGCTGCCCGGACAGGAGCAGTATGAGCACCGCGAGCAGGGCAGCGATTGTGCCCGCAACAAGCGGATACCGGAGCAAAAGTTTCACGGATATCCTGCCTTAGCATTCGCGTCATCTTTACGCGTTTTCCACTATTTGCATCCTACTGCGGAGCCCTCCCGGGGAGGGCTGCCCGGGCACAGGTTACGCGGGCACCGTCGGGCCGCCCCCCGGCGGGCATGAGACGCTGGAGCGGGCGGGGGAGCACCCGTCCGGCCAAAACCGGCCCGCAGGTCGGGGCCGGTGACGGCGCAGCGGGACAGCAACAGGAGGAATGGCGTGCGAAGCAGTTCAGACACCGTTGATACCAAAACTGCCCTGGTGGTGGGGGCCAGCGGGATTGCCGGATCGGCCCTGGTCGACAGGCTCGCGGACGAGGGCTGGGACGTGGTGGCATTGTCCCGCGGCCGGATCAGGCGCGGCGATGTCCGCCATGTGAGCGCGGACCTGAATTCGGAGGAGGCCCTGCGTGACGCCCTGGCCGGCGAACGGCTGAGCCATGTGTTCTACACCGCGTGGTCCCGGCGGAACACGGAACAGGAAAACATCGAGACCAACGCGGCGATGCTGCGGAACCTGCTCGCCAGCCTCAGCGGGCATCCGGTGCAGCATGTGGCCCTCATGACCGGGCTGAAGCATTACCTGGGACCGTTTGAAGCGTATGCGGCGGGGCAGATGCCGGACACCCCCTTCCGCGAAAGTGAGCCGAGGCTGCCGACGCCCAACTTCTACTACGCCCAGGAAGACGAGCTGTGGGCTGCCGCCGGGAAGCAGGGCTTTGGGTGGTCCGTGCACCGGGCGCACACCGTGATCGGGCATGCGGTGGGCAACGCTATGAACATGGGGCTCACGCTCGCCGTCCAGGCCTCCATCTGCCGGGAGCTCGGCCAACCGTTCATTTTCCCGGGGTCCGAGATGCAGTGGAACAGCCTCACGGACATGACGGACAGCGGACTGCTGGCCGAACACATGATCTGGGCGTCCACCGCCGACGGGGTGGGAGATGAGGCGTACAACATCGTCAACGGCGACATCTTCCGCTGGCGGCGCATGTGGCCTGCGCTCGCCGCCTATTTCGGCGTCGAACCCGTGGGGTACGCCGGCCAGCCCCGCCCGCTGGAGCAGCAGATGCTCGGCAAGGAGGGCCTCTGGGCAGACATCGCCGCCCGCCACGGGCTGGCCGAACCTGATCTTGCGCGGGTCGCCTCCTGGTGGCACACCGACGGTGATCTCGGCCGGAACCTGGAAGTGGTCACCGATATGAGCAAGAGCCGCCTCGCGGGCTTCACCGGATACCGCCGCACGGAGGACTCCTTCACCGGCCTGTTCGACCGGTACCGGGCCGACCGCCTGATTCCCTCACCCTAACAACGCGGGGTCAGGCCGCCCCCCTGAACAACGCGGGGTGCGGCCGCACCCTAACAACGCGGGGTCACCTAGCGCCCATCCGGAGGCTCAACATGGGCGCTAGGTGACCCCGCGTTGCTTGGGGGGTGGCGGGTACCGGGCACTTCAGCCCTTGTTCGGCTGTGGCCGGTGGTGCCACAGTGAAGCATGTGGTCGTTCTTGTCCGAGCGGCGCCGATGGCTGGCGGCCGTGGCCGCGGTGCTTCTGCTCTCTGCCGCGCTGGTGCTGGCCGCCGTCCTGACGGCGGTCCCGCCATCGGCCGGCCCGTCCCCATCCCCGTCGCAGCCTTCCCCGTCGTTGCCTGCTACGGCCGGCCCGTCGGAGAGCGCGACGCCGGAGCCGTCGCCGTCGGACGTTCCGGTCCCCGCCCCCAGCGAAACTGCTCCGGCCGGGCCCGCGCCGCTGCCCAGTATCCCGGTTCCGGCGCCCCCGGCCCCTGAACCGCCCGCCCCTGTACCGCCGCCCCCGTTCCCCGCCGCGCTCGCCGGCCGCGACGTCGAAGTGATCCCGGGGGCCGGCACGGTGGTGGCGCTGACGTTCGACGCCGGCGCCAACTCGGCCGGACTGCCCAGCATCCTGCAGACCCTCGCCGCCACCGGAGTGCGTGGCACGTTCTTTCTGACCGGCAACTGGGCCGCCGCCAACCCGGCGGGGGTCGCCGCGATCGTCGCCGGCGGGCACCGGCTGGGCAACCATTCGATGACCCACCCGGGCTTCACCGGGCTCCCGGACGCCGCAATCGGGCAGCAACTCTCGGGAGCCGAGCAGGCCATCCGGGCCGGCGGCGGGGATCCGCGGCCGCTGTTCCGCTTCCCGTTCGGCGAACGCGACGCCCGGACCATCGCCAGCGTCAACGCCCATGGCTACCTCCCGGTCCGCTGGACGGTGGACACTCTGGGCTGGAAGGGCAGCAGCGGAGGGATCAGCGCGCAAATTGTGGCGGACCGGGTGCTGGCCCGGCTTCAGCCGGGGGAGATCGTGCTGATGCACATCGGCTCCAACCCCGACGACGCGACCACCCTCGACGCCGATGCCCTGCCCGGCATGATCGGGCGGATCCGACAGGCCGGCTACGGCTTCACCACGCTCGACGCGCTGCTGGGCTGATGGCTGCCCCGGAAATTCGGGCTCGCGCCGGACATTGCGGCGTCCGGCCCCTGTCGCGGTGCCCGGATGCCTGATACGACTATGGCATGACGGAGTCGCCGACCCTTGCCGCAGCCCTGGCGCCCGTCGACGCCGTGATTTTCGACCTCGACGGTGTGGTCACGGACACGGTGGAGCTTCGCGCGGCGGCGTGGAAGCAACTCTTCGACGAAGTCCTCCAGGACCCGCGGCTTCCCGCCGGGGCCCGCCGGGACCCGTTCAGCACCGAGGACTACCAAGACCTGGTCGCGGGCCGGACCTGGGAGGACGCGGTAACAACCTTCCTCGGCTCCCGCGGCGGTGCCATCCCGGTGGGCTCACCTTCGGATGGCTCGGCGGAGTGGACCGCGTTCGGACTCGCGGCCCGCCACCAGGAGCTGTTCGAAAAACTGCTCAGCAACAACCCCGTCCGGGCTTTCCCCGGCACCGCCGACCTGCTCAGCAGGCTGAAGGCGGGCCGGATCCCCGTGGTGCTTGCCACCTCCGCCAGGAATGCGGGCGCGCTGCTGTCCGCCGCCGGGCTCGGGGACGTCTTCGACCACGTCATCGACGGGCAGACCGCCCTGGACCGCGACGTCGCGGGCAAGCCCGCCCCCGCCCTGCCCCTGGAAGCGGTGCGCCGGCTTGAGATCCCGCCCGCCCGGGCGATGGTCATTGAGGAATCGGTCACCGGCGTGGAGGCCGGCCGCCGCGGCGGCTTCGGGCTCGTCGTCGGCATTGACCGGGCGGGGCGGCGGGATCCGCTGGAAGCGGCGGGCGCCGACGTCGTCGTCGAGGATGTCAGCCAACTGGACATCGGACTGGTCATCACGCATCCGTGGCTGCTGGTCTACGAGGGCTTCGACCCGGCGCACGAGGGCCACCGTGAGGCCCTCACCACCCTGGGCAACGGCTACCTGGCCACCCGCGGCGCCGCCCCCGAACACCGCGCCGGGGCGGTGCACTATCCAGGCAGCTATCTCGCCGGCGTCTACAACAGCCTGCGCAGTGTGGTGATGGACCAGGAAACAGTCGACGAGCACATGGTCAACATCCCTGACTGGCTGCCGCTGGACCTCCGGATCGGCGACGGCGCGTGGTGGTCCGAGGGCGGGCTCGTCCTCCGCAGCGAGCGGCGCACCCTGGACCTGAAGCGCGCGGTCCTGACCCGCGAGGCACTGCTGGAGGACGACGCCGGCCGGCAGCTCCAGCTGCTGCAGCGCCGCCTCGTGTCCATGGCCACGCCGCACCTCGCCGCGCTGGAAACTGTCATCACTGCTGTCGGCTGGGACGGCGCCGTCAGCATCCGCAGCGGCTGCGCCACGGACGTCACCAACTCCAATGCCCCTGAGGACGCGGCGCTGTCCAGCCGCCATCTGGGCGCCGTCGAGGTTGTGGCCTCCGAGCCCGGACCCGGGGCCGCCGGCCTCACCGTGGAAGTCCGGACCGTCACCAGCGGGATCGGGATTGCCCTGGCGCTCCGGACGGAAGTCTCCGGCCCCGGCGGGCCAAGGGGGGCCGGGATTCCCGAAGAGCTGGACGGGCTGCACTCGCACCGCTTCGAGCTTTCCGTGGCCGCCGGGGAGCCGCTGACGGTTCTCAAAACCGTGGCCGTGGCCTCCTCGCGCGATCACGCCATCGCCGCGCCGCTGACCGCAGCCCGGGCCGCCCTGGCACGGGCCCCGGGCGGTTTCGCGGCGCTGCAGGCCGAGCACGAGGCCGCGTGGGCGGTCCTGCTCAAACCGTTCGTCATCGAGCTCGACGACGGCTCGCAGGCGCAGCTCATCCTGAATCTGCACGTCTTCCATCTGCTGCAGACGCTCACCACCCACACCGCGGAACTGGACGCGGGCGTTCCGGCCCGCGGACTGCACGGCGAGGGGTACCGGGGACATGTCTTCTGGGATGAGCTCTTCGTTCTCCCGCTGCTGAACTCCAGGCTGCCGTCCCTCGCGCGGGAGCTGGTTGATTACCGGTGGCGGCGGCTCGGCGCGGCGCGGGACGCGGCCCGCGCCGAGGGGCTGAGAGGGGCGATGTTCCCGTGGCAAAGCGGCAGCGACGGCACGGAACAGACGCCGAAGCTGCTGTTCAACCGGCGGTCCGGGCACTGGATGCCGGACCATTCCCGGCTCCAGCGGCATGTGGGCCTCGCCGTTGCCTACAACGCCTGGCAGTACTTCGAGGCCACCCAGGACCGCGGCTGGCTGACCGAGCACGGTGCGGAAATCATCGTCGACGTCGCCCGGCTGTTCGCGTCGATGGCGGAGTGGGACCCGGCGGAAGACCGCTTCCACCTCCGCGGCGTCATGGGCCCGGATGAATACCACACCGGATATCCGGGCGACCCCGGCGGCGGACTGAACGACAACGCCTATACGAACATCATGGCGGCCTGGGTGTTCGACCAGGCCGTCTGGATCATGCATTCGGTCCGGGGGTTCGACATGGAGGAACTGCGCGTCCGGCTGCTGATCACCGCCGCCGAGATCGAGGCCTGGGAACACCTCAGCCGCCGCATGTTCGTTCCGTTCCACGACGACGGCATTATCAGCCAGTTCGAGGGCTACGGCGCGCTCCGGGAACTCGACTGGAAGCACTACCGCCGCACGTACGGGCTCATCGAGCGGCTGGACCTGATCCTGGAGGCGGAAGGGGACAGCGCCAACCACTACCGGCTGGCCAAGCAGGCCGACGTCCTGATGCTGCTGTACGTCCTGGGCGAGGACCAGCTCATCGCGTTCCTGGCCCGGATGGGCTACGCCGTCACCTCCGCCCAGATGGCCGCCACGGTGGACTTCTACCTGGCCAGGACAGCGCACGGTTCCACGCTCAGCCGGGTGGCCCACGCCTCGGTGCTGGCGCAGCGGGACCCCGAGCGGGCGTGGGCGGTGTTCCGGGAGGCCCTGGACGCGGACCTGGATGACACCCAGGGCGGGACCACCAGCTCCGGCATCCATCTGGGCGCAATGGCCGGGACCATCGACGTGGTCCAGCGCAGCTTCGCCGGGCTGCGGATCACCCGCGATGCGCTCGACTTCGCGCCCCGGCTGCCCGTCGAGCTCAGCCGCGTGCGCTTCCAGGTCCGTTACCGGGACCAGATGCTCGCCGTCCATCTGGAACGCGACCGCCTGTCGGTGTCGGCGGCCCCCGGTGACGCCGCCCCGGTGCTGGTGCGGGTCGGCACCCAGCGGGTGCTGCTCCGGGCCGGCCAGGACCACGTGTTCCTGCGGCAGGACAACTGATCCCGCTGGCGTCCAGACCCCGGCTACGGGGAGTCGATCCGGAGCACGGCCGCGCCCGTGACCCGGTCCTCCGAAAGGTCCAGCAGCGCCTTGTCCGCGGCCGAGAACGGATAGGACACCGTGGTGGGGCGCAGCGGGATCTCCGCGGCGATGCGGAAGAACTCCTCGCCGTCGGCCCGGGTGTTGGCGGTGACACTGCGCAGCTGGCGCTCCTGGAACAGCTCCGTGGCGTAGTGCAGGGGCGGGATGTCGCTCAGATGGATGCCGGCGACCGCAAGGGTGCCGCCGCGGTCCAGGGCCCGCAGGGCCGCCGGGACCAGGCTGCCGGCCGGAGCGAAGAGGATGGCGGAGTCCAGCGGATCCGGCGGTTGCTCATCGGCGCCGCCCGCAAAGGTCGCCCCCAGCTCGAGGGCGAGTCCGCGGGCCTCCTCGGACCGGGTCATGACGTACACACGGGCCCCCTGGAAGAGGGCGATCTGGGCGGCGAGGTGCGCGGATCCGCCGAAGCCGTAGATCCCGAGCCGCCCGCCAATGGGCAGCTCGGCGCGGCAGAGCGCGCGGTAGCCGATGATCCCCGCGCACAGCAGCGGCGCGGCCTCTTCGTCCGAGAAGCTCGGCGGGAGCCGGTAGGCGAAGTTCTCGGAGACCGTGATGAGTTCGGCGTAGCCGCCGTCGCGGTCCCAGCCCGTGAAGACGGGGGAGAGGCACAGGTTCTCGTCGCCCCGCAGGCAGAAGCGGCACGAGCCGCAGGTCCTGCCGAGCCAGGCGACCCCGATCCGGTCTCCGGGGGAGAACCGCGTGGCGCGGGGCCCGCGCGCGATGACTTCGCCGACGACCTCGTGGCCGGGGATGATGCCGGGGTGCCGCGGGGCGAGGTCGCCCTCGGCCAGATGCAGGTCTGTCCGGCAGACGCCGCACACATGGACCCGCACCAGTACCTCGCCGGGGCCCGGCCGTGGATTGGGGCACTCGCCCGCCACCAGGGGGCCGCTTCGCATCGGCCCGGGCTGTCCTACCCGCCAGGCTCGCACGGGTGTCCTCCTCTGCTAGGACCTCCAGTTCCCCTCTGAAGGCGGTGGTCCGGTGGAGCGGGTCAGC
>DASWAW010000460.1:0-4892 GCA_036390955.1 Arthrobacter sp. | reverse complement strand
ACGTTTCAAGGATGGGGCTGTTCGTCGGATCGACGGACAGACCGCGGGCCTTGGCCTGGAACTCCGGACTGACCGCGAGCTGCGGCATCGTCGCGTCCAGCGCCGGGTTGAAGAAGAATGGGAGCGATATCCGGTCGGTACCGCGCAGCGGCGAGATCACCCGGTGCAGGGTCGCCTTGAGGTACCCGTTAGTTGCCAGTTCGAGCATCTCGCCGATGTTGACCACAAACGTCCCCGGCACCTGCGGGGCGTCGATCCACTGCCCCTGGTACTCGACCTGCAGCCCTCCCTTTCCGGGCTCCACGAGCAGCAGGGTCAGGACGCCGCCGTCGCGGTGGGAGCCCACGCCCTGCTTGGGCTCGGGGTTGGACTCCCCCGGATACCGCACAATTTTCAGCAGGGGAAAGGCCCGGGCCGCGAATGCCTCGTCGAAGGTGTCTTCGGGCGCCCCGAGGGACACGGCCAGGGCGCGCAGGAGGGTCAGCGAAATGTCACTCAGCCGCTCGGTCCACTCCTGGACAATGCCCCGCATCTCGGGGAGGGCGTCCGGCCACAGGTTGGGGCCCTCGAGCCGCCAGTAGTCGGCGACGCCGGGCCTCTGCTCCACCACCGCGCGTTCGACGCCGATATCGATCTGCTCCCGCCAGTCGACAGCGCCGTCGGTGAGCTCGCCGCCGACCCGGGTGTAACCCCGGAACTGCGGGCTGTTGACGTTCTCGACCGCGAGCTTCTGCTCGTCGGGCAGCTCGAAGAAGCGCCGGGAGACGTCAATGATGGAATCCGTCAGCTCCTGCGGAATCCCGTGTCCGGCCAGATAGAGGAAACCGACCTCATGCATGGCGTTGCGCAGGTCATCGCGGAACCGCGAGGCCTCCTCCGGGCCAGCGCTCAATCGAGAAAGGTCCAGGACGGGCAATGATTCGAGGGGCACCTTATTAGTCCTTTTCAATGAACTTGGCAAGCTGGGGGCTGTACTTTCTCCAATGTTACGGAGTTGTGGGTTGCGTGGGGCATTAGCATGTCGAATTAAGACATTCGGGCCGCCGTACAGGCCGGCATCCTCAGGACCACGTTCCCCCTTTTGCGCCCCGCGTCGACGAAGCGATGCGCGGCGACGACGTCGGCAAGGTCGTAGCTGCGGTCCCTCACCGACCGGTAGTGCCCCTGTTCCGCAAGGCGGACGAGGAACGCCAGATCCTCAGCCGTGTACTTGACGCTGGCCGCGGTGACGAGTATTCCGCTCGCCCGGCTCCGCCAGGGGGCCAGCAGCATCCCTTCGAGGTCGGCGACGACGAGCAGCAGCGCCCCGCCGGGGTTGACCAATGCCGCGGCCCGCTCAAACGGGAGATTGCCGACACAGTCCATCACGACGTCGTAGGTCCTGCCCTCCGTAGTGACGTCGACGGCGGCGTAGTCGAGCATCCGGTCCGCACCCAGGGACGCCACCAAATCCGCGTTGACGCCGCTGCTCACGCCCGTGACATGCGCCCCCGACCGCTTCGCGAGCTGCACGGCCGCCGTTCCCACCGCGCCGGAGGCTCCGTTGACCAGGACCCTCGCGCCCGGCTTAATGCCTGCGCGGCTGAGGAAGACCCGTGCCGTGAGTCCGCCGAAGACAAGCGTCACGGCGTCCTCGAACGTCATGTTGCGGGGTTTGGCCGTGATGGCGCCGTCCGCGCGGACACAGGCATATTCGGCGTGCCCGCCAAAACTGGCGCCGAGCATCGCGATCACCGCGTCGCCCGGCTGGAACTTTGTGACATCCGCCCCGACGGACTCGACGACGCCGGCGACGTCCATGCCCAGCACGCGGCGACGCGGCCGGAAGATGCCCAGCACCGGCGCTGCCAGCACCCCCAGCCCGCGGGGAACATCGCGGCCGCGCGCGCGGTGGTCGGCGGCGCTCACCGTGCTCGCGTGCACCTTGACCAGCACCTCGTTCCTGCCGGGCAACGGCGTGGGCGTCTCCTCGATCCGCACGGCCTCCGGAGGGCCGAACCGCCGGTACACCGCGGCCTTCATCGCGCCACCCCCGCAGCGGTCCGGACGGAGCGGGCGGCGGGACCGGGCGCGCGGGAGGAGCGTTGGGCGCGCCGATGGATAACATACTCGGCCACAGCCAGGTTGATCACCCAGGCCGCCGTCATCAGCAGCGCCCGGGTCAGCTCATCGGGCGTTCCGACGAGCAGTATCCAGGCCAGAATCACCAGCGCCTGGGTTCCCGCAGCGACCCCGATTGCATAGCCGCGCGTCATCCACGCGCCGTGCCGGACAAAATCCCGGTTCTTCAGCGCGATCACCCCAAGGACGATGCTGACCAGCATCGCCGAGCCGAAGAGGAGCCGAACCGGGACGTCGGTGTCGCCATCCGGGAGGGGGTAGAAGGCCGACATCCACAGCCCGGAGAGGGCGGCGAAAAGGCCGGCCGGAATGAGGATGCCCCCGGCGATACGGTGCCAGCCGCGCCTGCCCCGCAGCGCGGGAACGAACTGGAACGCCCCGAGCAGGCTGTAGATGGTGACACTGACAATATGGACCACGACGGGGACCGGGGAGGCAAAGAACCTTGCATTGTGCGGCGTGACGGAGGCTCCCCCGGCCAGCTCCGCCATCCGCGACGCCCCGGCGATCACCGGAATGAGGCTCAGGAGGATCAGGGCGGCGGGCACGGCCCACGAGGGGCCGCGCCGTGGCCGGGTGCGGCTGGTGGGCCCGAGGATGCTGCTGGGTTTCGCTTTCATGGCCTGGTCCTCAGTTCAGGTAGTGTACGGCGTACACCTCACTGGCCCAACGGTAGGTGTACGGCGTACACTTGTCAAGAGGATGCCGCTAGGGAAAGGTTGTCGGGATGACCCAGCAGCTCGAGGCCACGGCCCGAAAGCCCCTGAACCGGGAACGCGTGCTGCAGGCCGCCGTCTCACTCGCTGATGCCGCGGGCTTCGAATCGCTCAGCATGCGCCGGCTCGCCGAGGAGCTAGGGGTGGTGCCGATGGCGATCTATAAGCACGTCGCGAACAAGGACGAGCTGCTCGACGGGATGGTCGCCACCCTCATCGGCGAGATCGATCCCCCTGCCCCGGAACAGGACTGGAAGAGCGCCGTCCGCTTGCGGGTGCTTTCGGCGAGACAGGCGCTGCAGCGGCACCCGTGGGCCCGCCAGGCCATTGAATCGCGGACCAACAAGACGCCTGCCGTCCTTGACTATATGGACTCCTTCGCCGGCCTGTTCCTGGCTGGCGGTTTCTCCGCCGACCTCACCCACCACGTGATGCATGCCATCGGGGGCCGCATGTGGGGCTTCACCCAGGAGCTGTTCGACGCCCCGGCGGGCCCGACGGCGGCGTCCCCGGCAGAGATTCCACGGGAAGCCCGCGCCATGCTCGAGCAGATGGCGGCCCGCTATCCGAACATCGTCGCGATCGCCACGTCGACGGACCACGATGAAGGTTCGGTGGTCGGGCACGGCTGCGACGACCAGTTCGAGTTCGAATTCGCCCTCGACCTCCTCCTCGACGGTTTTGGGCGGCTGCACGAGCAGGGCTGGTCATCGACGCAGGCGAAGCTGGAGCGCACGTAGCCGGTCAATCCCAGACTGCCCTTGCCGGCTGGGGGGACTTCGGAGGAGGATATGCGCACACTCCAGGAGGCCTTTCATGACCAAGCTTGGCAAGTTTGAAAAGTACCTGATCGAGGAATTCTTCGACGATTACCGCGCCGGCGCCATGAGTCACGGTACGTTTACGCGCCGGGTGGCTTTCATTACCGGGAGCATGGGCGCAGCCTCGGCGGCGATGCTGCTGGTGGGTTGCACGCCGGAGGAAGTCCCGCGCAGCACCGACCCCATGCCCACCCCGAGCCCCTCGCCATCCGCCGCGGGGACAGACCCGGCGACCGGCACTGGTACCCTCGGCCCGGTGCCTGGCGCCAAGAGCCCGCTCTCCGTTCCGGAGGGTGCGCCCGGTCTGGCGACAGAAACGGTGCGGTTCCCTGCCGGCGGGACCGACATCAGCGCCTACCTGGCCCGGCCGGAGTCGGGTGCAGCCGGACCGGCGGTACTGATCTGCCACGAGAACCGCGGACTGACCCCGCACATCGAGGACGTTGCGCGCCGCTTCGCCAGGGCCGGCTACGCCGCCCTCGCCCTGGATCTGCTCAGCCGGGAAGGAGGGACGGCGAAGATGGACCGCGACGCCATTCCCGGGGCATTAACGGCGGCCGGGGCCCCACGCCACGTCTCCGATTTCGCTGCAGCCTTCGACTACCTGCAGTCCAAGGACTTCGTGGACGCGGGCCGGATCGCCATGACCGGATACTGTTTCGGCGGGGGCATCACCTGGCGGGCGGCCACGGATCTTCCCGGGCTGAAGGCGACTGCGGCGTTTTACGGGCCGTCCCCCGATCTGGCGAAGGTCCCAGCCATCAAGCCGGCGGTTTTCGGCGTCTACGCCGAACTCGATCAGCGGATCACCGGTGCACTCCCGGCGCTGAGGGATACCCTGGCCGCCACGGACGTCCGCCACCAGCTCACCGTCTATCCCGGCGTCGACCACGCCTTCCACAATGACACCGGGCCGCGCTACGTCGAAGCGCAGGCCACCGCCGCCTGGAATGACACGCTGGCCTGGTTCGCCAAGTGCGTCTGAGCCGGGTGTTGCACAGCTTTTACCCAGGGTTAACGTGCCGCGCCTTGTGGGGTTCCGGGAGACTGCAACAGACTGGATAGCACCAGATGGACTGATCCTAAGTGATCGTTCGATGAGAGCAGCGGGGCACGAACGCAGCGATGCGTTCCCGCCTGATCCGCGGTATTGACGCCGAGGGGCAGGCTCCCCAGACCGGAAGGATTGTTATGGCGGGCAAGTTTGAACTCTTCCTTGACCGGGAGTCGAATT
>DASWAW010000459.1:0-10408 GCA_036390955.1 Arthrobacter sp. | reverse complement strand
CGTGCTGTAGCCTCCGAGCACCTTGCCGCAGCTGGATTTCCACCGGAAACCAAGGGGATACGACCGCCGGGAGGCATCCACCTCGGCGGCCAGGGACTTGCCCTCCCGGAGCCACTCCGCCAGCGTGAACGGTTTCATGGTAGACCCGGGTTCAAACCCGCCGGCGCCGTTCAGGTCATTGCCCTTGGCGTCCTTGGCATCGACGTTGAAGTTCAGCTGGGTATCAAACTTGCTGGGTTCGGGGAGGAACACGGTGTTCTGCGCCATCGCCAGAATCTTGCCGGTGCCCGGCCCGATGGAGACCAGGGACGCGCCCCACTTGTCCGGGTTGGCCCCGGCCGTGGCATCAACCTGCGCCTGCGCCGCCGCCTGCAGCCGGCTGTCCAGCGTCGTCGTTACGGTCAGGCCGCCGCGGTACAGCTTCTTCATGCGCGCTGCAAGGTCGATGCCGTAGGCCGGGTTGTTGAGGATGAGGTGCGAGACGTAGTCGCAGAAGTACGGGGCCATCTCCGCGCCGGCGCACCCCTGCCTCCCCGGCGTGATCTTCAGTTCGACACCGGTGGCGACGGCGGCGTCGTGGTCCGGCTGGGAGATCCGGCCGAGGCTGAGCATGGCGTCGAGGACATGGTTTCTGCGCTGGATGGCGTTGTCGGGGTAGACGGCCGGATTGTAGAAGCTGGGGCTTTTCACCAGACCGGCGAGGAGGGCCGCCTGCGGCAGGGTCAGGTTCTTGGCTGAGGTGCTGTAGAAGTGGCGCGACGCGGCTTCAATGCCGTAGGCATCGCGGCTGAAGAAAACGATGTTGAGGTAGCCCTCCAGGATCTGGTCCTTGGTGTATTTTTTCTCCAGTTCGATCGCGAGCCGCATTTCGCGCACCTTGTCGCCGATGTCCTTCTGCCCGTTAAGGACAATCCGATCGCCCTTGTCCGCCGACACCAGGGACTCGTTGAGGACATTGGTGACGTACTGCTGGGTCAGGGTGGAGGCGCCCTGCTTGCCGCCACTGGTCAGGTTGGACGCCAGGGCCCGAAGGATTCCCTGCGGGTCCACACCGGCGTGCTCGTAAAAACGGCGGTCCTCGATGGCGACAATCGCATCCTTGACGTAGGGGGACATCTGGTCCAGCCCGACCTTCACCCGGTTCTCCGCGTAGAAGGTGGCGATCGTCTTCCCGTCCGCGGTCATCACCCTGGTGGATTGCGACGGCGAATCGACCGTCAGTTCCGTGGGGAGGCCGTTGAAGAACCCGACCGACTCCCGGAGGGCAACGCCGGCCCCGGCGACGGCAGGGACCACGAAGCTGGCGGCAAGGACGCCGCAGACCGCGCTCACGGTGAAGTATCCGAGAAGCGCCCGGAGAGTTGCGCCTGACTTCGATGCTGCACGTTTCGTCGGCGCCATCTTTCCCCCGTATGCCACGCTCTAGAATTATGACTGCGCAGCCGCAGGTCACCGACTTGCCAGACCGCCGGAACCCGGTGTGGCCGCCGTCGAACCTGCGCCGCTCATCTCCTGACCGTAGAGGCGCTGCGCCGGACGGCACCTCACCCGAACCGGATGGTATCGCCGTCTTTT
This sequence comes from Arthrobacter sp., assembly GCA_036390955.1. Classification (GTDB taxonomy): domain Bacteria; phylum Actinomycetota; class Actinomycetes; order Actinomycetales; family Micrococcaceae; genus Arthrobacter. The sequence goes on along the minus strand of DASWAW010000459.1, from coordinate 8,833 downwards.
CGGTGAGATGTTGACACGCCTCTTCGGACGCGAGAAGACTGACGTCACACATCAAACGCTGAACGTCCCTTTTTAGCGCCTTGAAGTGAGGTGGGACAATGCAGATTCCGGCTCCATTCGAATACTTGCGGACCCCCGTAATGGACATCGCGCTCGCCGGCGGCCTCAGCCCGCCGCCGATGAAGCTCCGGCCGACCCGGCCCCCGGGGATGACCGACGTCGACGATCCCGGCAAACTCGACGAACGCCCTCCCAGCATCCCGTGGCCGCGGACGCACCGCGTGCTGTTTGCCAGTGCGGAGGCGTACCCGTTCGTCAAGGTGGGCGGACTGGCCGACGTCAGCGGTGCGCTGCCGAAGAGGCTGGCCGAGCTCGGCTTCGACGTCCGCCTGGTGATCCCGGGGTATCGGGGGCTCGGCGGGAGCCCGGTGCTGACGTTCGAGGTGCCCTTGGGCCCCGTCGCGGAGCGCGTGGTGGTCCGGCGCCTGCCGCCATTGGGCGGAGTGGAAGTCTTCACACTCGGCCTGCCGGGGTGGTTCGACCGGGATGTGCCGTACAGCTACCAGGACAACGACGTTATGCCGTTCGTGCTGTTCTCCAAAGCCGTCACGACGCTGGCGGCGCGCGACGACTGGCGCCCCCACGTTATTCACTGCAACGACTGGCACTGCGGACTGGTGGCCCAGGACGCCCGGCAGGGGCCGCACCGGGAGGCACTGGAGCGCACCGGGATCGTCTTCACGATCCACAACATCGCCTATCAGGGGCGGGTGGGGGCCGCCACCGAGCAATTGATCGGGTTGCCCCCGGCCGGGACCCTGCTCGGGCGGGGCATCGCCTTCGCGGACCGGGTCAACACCGTCAGCCCCCGCTACATGCAGGAGATCCTCACCCCGGCACAGGGGGCAGGGATGGATGCACTGCTGCGCACCCGGGGGGACGCGGCCCGGGGCATTCTCAACGGTGTTGACTACGAGGAGTTCGACCCCTGGCGGGACCCGTGGATCGACACCCGCTATGACGGTTCCTTCGTCGCCGCAAAAGCCGCGAACAAGGAGGTCCTGCAGCGGATCAGCAGGCTGGAGCGCAACCCGGACCGTCCGCTCTTCGGCATGGTGGCCCGGCTGGTGTCGCAGAAGGGCGTTGGGCTGCTGTCCTCGGCGCTGGACCAGATCGTGGCCCGCGGGGCCCAAGTAGTGGTGATGGGCGAGGGTGCGCCCCGGTACCGACGGGAGCTCCAGGCCGCGGTCCGGCGTCTCGCCGGCAGCGTGGCGTACCACCCCACCACACAGGAACCGCTGGCTCGGCAGATCTACGCCGGCGCGGATTTCTTCCTCGTGCCGTCCGTCTTCGAACCCTGCGGGCTGACACCGCTGATCGCCCTTCGCTACGGCACCGTCCCCGTCGTGCGTCGGACCGGTGGCCTCGCGGACACCGTGAAGGACTACGCCGAGGACCCGGCCGGGGGGCTGGGGTTCGTCTTCGTCCAGCGCCGCGTCGCGTCGATGCTCTCGGCAGTGGACAGCGCGCTCGCGGTCTACCGGCGCGTGCCTGAATGGCGCCGTCTGCAGCAGCGGGCGATGGAGGCCGACTTCTCCTGGCAGGCGCCCGCCCGCGAATACATCACGCTCTACGACGAGGCCCTGCGCTCGCGGTGTGGCGCCGAGGCGGTCCGGGCCGCCGACGCCGGCCGGGGCGCCTCGCGGCCCGTCGCCACACTGCCTGTCGCCACACTGCCCGTCTCCACCCTGCACGGCACGCCGCCGGCCGGTGCCCCGACGTCCCGGTCGAGGCCGCGCCCGGCTCCGCTGCCCCTGGCGCTCGTCCACCACGCCAACCAGTACCTGGTCACCGACGGCTACCAGGACCGGGAGGGCCTCACCTCGATCGTGAACGGATACGCGGCGTTGCTGAAGCTGCACGAGAAGTACCGCACGCCGGTGGCCCTCCATCTGTCCGGGACCATGGTCGAAGCGGTTGCCTGGCACCACCCCTGGTTCCTCGCCGACGTCCGCCGGCTGCGCGACGTGGGCCTGCTCTCCCTCATCGGCGGGACGTACTCCGAGAACGTCCTCACCGCCTTCGACCCGGAATTCAACCGGCGGCAGCTGCACGAGCTGTTCTGGCTCTACCGTCGCCACCTCGGGTGCGAGCCGGACGACCTGGAGATCTGCTGGATCCCCGAACGGGTCTGGGACACCGAATACCTGGCCCGAATCCTGACCGACCCGAACCTGCCCAACGGAGGCTACCGCTACGTCCTGCTCGATGACCGGCTGCTCTATCCCACTGACGGCGCGCACGGGGGCAGCGACAGGGCGGACTTCGACGGCGCAGATCCGGACAGTCCGCCTCCGGCCGACGCCCTGCGGCCCTACTGCATCGAGGGCGGCAACGGCATGCAGGTGGTGCCGATGTCGACCCGGCTGCGCTACTGGATTCCGCCGGACGACCGGAGGCACTGGCGCAGCCTGTCCCGCGCGGCCGAACTCCCGACCGCCCCCGGCGATGACACGGTCCTGGTATACGCCGATGACATGGAGAAAAGTGCCGGGGTGGGCCCGTGGCACCCCAGTGCCCTCGGGCGGTACGAGGACTTCCTGCGCTGGCTGGCCACCCAGCCGCACCTGCTGCCCGTGGATCTGCCCTCGTGGCTCCGCCACCGCCGGCGGGTCCCCGGCGTCCGCGCCGTCGAGCGCGGCACCTTCGTGGAACTGGCCCAGGACTGGCGTGCGGGGGAGGACTACCGGGGCTGGGACGAGGACCAGGCCTGGCGCCCGTACCAGGAGCACCTGGCCCGGGCCCGCCGCGCGGTGGCAGGGGCGGAAAGTGCGGGCGCCGAGCCGCGCCTGACGGCGCTGGCCTGGAAACACCTGCTGGCCTCGGGGTACGAGACGGCGTGGCACGACACGGAGCAGCCGGAGCGCCCGCCCGCCGCCTGGGCCAAGGCGGTGGCCAGCCATGGGCGGGCCGCCGGGGTGCTGGCCGCCGCCGCCCGGTGGTTCGGCGGCGACGCCCGCCCGCTTGGGGCCGAACTGGTCGACATCGACGACGACGGCACCCAGGAGCTGGTCCTGCGGAGCGAGCACCTCTTCGCCGTGCTGGCCCCGGCGTGCGGCGGGCGCCTGGTTTACCTGGCGTGCCGCGGTCCGGACGGTGGCGTGCTGGTGATCGGGAACCCCACCGATGACTGGAACCGCCAGGAGGACCTGAACAGCTACATGGACGTCCCGGGCAACCACCCCGGCGGGCTTGCAGACGTCGGGGGATTCCATGACCGCCACGAGGCGACCATCCACTCCGGGGACGGGGTGGTCCGGGTGGAGTTGGTGAATGTGCAGCCGGACAGTCCGCTGCACGGGCTCCGCAAACGCATCATCCTGGGCCACGCCAGTACCGCGCTCCTGGTCGCTTATGAGCTGCCCGCGGCGGCCCCCGGGATCACCGTCGAGACATGCCTGTCGCCGGACTACTACCGGCTGCTCCGCCACGGCGTGGCCGAGCTGCTTCGTGGCGGCGGAACGAACTGGCGGGGAGCCCGCAACCGTGGGACCGGGGTGTGGCTGGCCCTGGCCTACGACGAGGACACCACCTGGTGCGACCCCGCGGGGCGCGAACCAGGACACGGGGTCCTCGTGCGGGTGCACGCCGAGGCGCGTTCCTTTCACCTGCTCATCGGGGTCGGCGACGTCGACGACGACACGGCCGCGCGGGCCCTGCAGCGGGCGCGCCAACGGCCCTCCGGGCAGCCCGTAGAGCCGTTCAGCCGCCACCCGGTCGGAGGCCGGCTGTGAAGGCCGGCGCCGTCGCAGCCACGTCTGCCGGGACTGCACGGGCCGAGCGGCTCGCGGTCGCCGAGTCGCTGCTCGGCACGCCGCCCCCGCTCGATTCCCTGCCGCCTGGCCGGGTGCAGGTGCTCGCCCGCTCCATCGTGCACCCTTCCCGGAGCCGGCCCGTGGTCCGGTGGACGGTAACGCTCGACGCCGGGCAGGGCCCCTCGGCTCCGCTGGCGGTGATCGGGAAGGGCTACCGGGCAGGGGGCGGCGAACAGGCGTGGCGGTTGCTGGACAGCCTCCGCCGGGCCGGATTCGACGGCCCCGAGCTGCAGGTCCCCGCCCCGTACGGCTTCGACCCGGCCCGCCAGCTCCTCGCGCAGGAGCAGGCGCCCGCCAGCACCCTCCACGCGCTCCTGGACGGGGACCCGGGGACGTCCGCGCCCGAGGCGGGTCGGGCCGGACGCTGGCTCGCACGGCTGCACGGAGTCCGGGGCGTGCCAGTGCCGGACCTGGCGGCGGATTTCGAGCAACTCAAGCTCACCGAGTACACCGCGGCGCTGACCGGGCTGTTGCCGCAGGCCGCCGTCCGATTGGGCGGGCTCAGGGCCGCGACTTTGGCGGCACTGGCCAGTGCCGGCAACAGCACCGCCGGCGGCCCGCCGGTGGTGACCCACGGGGACTTCCAGCCCAAGAACATCCATCTGGACCAGCACCGCGTCGTGGTCATCGACTTCGACCGGGCAGCGCGGGCCCCCGCGGCGCGGGACATCGGCCACTTCATAGGGCAGACCCTGACCATGGGCGCCTCCCGGCACGGGGACCTGGAGGCCGCCCGCCCCTGGGTGGAGGCATTCCTCGCCGGATACGCCGGCGGCGGCGGCGCCGCCGTGGCCGTCCGGTCCGCACCGGCGTACGTGGCCCGCACCTTCGCCGAGGTCCTCTTCTACCGCCTCGTGGTCCGCCCGGTCAGTGACACCTCGTTCGTGCCGGACTGGCTGGACGCCTGGGAAGCGGCCGTGGAGGCCGCGGCGGGGGGCGGATTCCGGTGAGCGGATCGGTCGCCTGGGGCACACGTCCCGGTTCCGCGGCACGTCCGCGTCGGGCAGGCGCTTCCTCAGTGCCGGTGATGAGCGCCCGCGTGATCCTGCGGACTTTCGGCCCGTTCCTGCGGCCGCAGTGGCCAGGCTGCGTGCTGGCCGGGCTGCTGGCCGTCGCCGGCACCGGTATCGCGCTGCTCAAACCGTGGCCGCTGAAGTACCTTTTTGACGAAGTGCTGCTGCCCAGCGGCGAAACGGGCGGACAGGACGTGCAGCGCATCCTCGCCCTCGTCGTCGTGGCCCTGGCCGGCATCGCCGTCCTGGACTCCCTGGTAGGGGCCGCGCGGAGCTACGTCCAGACAGTGGTCGGCGAGCGGGTGGCCGCCGCCATCCGTACGAAGCTGTTCGACCATCTGCAGCGGCTCTCGCTCGGGTACCACGAGCGCACGCCAACCGGCGAACTGACCACCCGCCTCACCGGGGACGTCGACAAGGTGCGGGCGCTGCTCACCGTGACGCTCGTCGACGCCGCGACGAATGTCCTCACGCTGGCCGGCATGGCGGGCGTACTGCTGGTCCTGGACTGGCAGCTCAGCGTGGCGTTGCTGCTGGTGCTGCCCCTGCTCCTGCTGACGGTCGCCGGCTTCCGAGCCCGCATCCGTGCGGTGGAGGAGGACTCCCGCGCGATCGAGGGCGACCTGGCGGCGCTGGCGCAGGAATCATTGGTGGCGATCAAACTGGTGAAGGCCACCGGGCGGGAGGACCACGAGTCGCGGCGCTTCCGGGAGCGGTCGGACGCCTCGGTCGCGGCTGTGCTGCGTTCCGCACGCACCAGTGTCGCCTTCGGTGCCGCGGTGGACTCGGTGGTGGCCGTGGCCATCGCCGGTCTCGTCTGGCTCGGGGCCCAGCGCGTGCTCGCGGGCGCCCTCACCCCGGGTGACCTGGTGATTTTCACGTCGTACCTGCGTGACTTCTTCGGACCCACGCGGGCGCTGTCCAAGCTGCCCGCCCAGCTGACCCGGGCCGGCGTCCGCGCCGCCCGCATCGCCGACACGCTCCACCGACGCCCGGAGGTGCAGGACAAGCCCGGTGCCCGCACGGCCGGCCCACCCCGGGAGAAGCTGAGTCTCGACGGGGTCGGGTTCGCCTACACCGCGGACCGCCCCGTCCTCAAGGACATCGACCTGACCGTGCCGGTGGGCAGCACGCTCGCGGTTGTGGGGCCCACCGGTGCGGGGAAGTCGACGGTCGCCGCCCTGTTGTGCCGGCTGCAGGACCCCACCAGCGGCCGTGTCCTCCTGGACGACGCGGACCTGCGTGATCTGACGGGGGCGAGCCTGCACACGCAGATCGGCCTCGTCACACAGGATGCCCTGCTGTTCCGGTCCTCTGTTCGGGAGAACATCGCGTACGCGCGTCCCGACGCCTCCCTGGAAGAGATTGTGCACGCCGCCCGCGCCGGCCAGGCCCACGACTTCGTGCAGGAACTGCCGGACGGCTATGACACGGTCCTGGCCGAGCGCGGAGCCACCCTCTCGGGCGGGCAGAGACAGCGCCTGGCACTGGCGCGCGCGGTCCTGCAGGGCTGTCCGATCCTCGTGCTCGATGAACCGACGACGGGCCTGGACGCCCGTTCCGAAGACGCCGTACTGCGCGCCCTCCGGCAGGTCAGCTCCGGACGGACCACGGTAATCATCACGCACCGGATGGCGGCCGCGATGGCCGCGGACCAGATCATCGTCCTCGACGCGGGCCGGGTGGTGGAACGCGGTACGCACCGCCGCCTCATCGCGGCGGGCGGCCTCTACGCCGAGATGTGCTTCCTCCAGGGGATCACCGGCCCCCGGACCTTCTTCACCGGCGGCGCCGCCGGCTACTGGCGCCCCGCCGCCAGACCTTGCGACCACCACGGAACCGACCAGATATTCCCCTGAAGGAGGATGCATGAACCGCACCCAGACCCGCACCCAGTTCCGCAAAGTGAAGGAGCAGCAGGCCGATCGTGCCGAACGCATCTGCACCACGGAGTTCCTTGACCGGTATGTCCGCCCCCACCTGGCCGCCGCGGACGCCGCCGGCGGGACGTGGAGAACGAAGGTAATCCAACTGGACGGCTCCGGGGCCGCCACCGTGCAGGTCGAGCTCGACGACAGTCCGCCGGTGTTCGCCAAACTCTTTCCCTACGAGGACGGCCCCGCGGTACACGCCAAGTTGCAGGCACTGCGCGGCGCCGGGCTGGGGACCGGCTCCGCGTTCCAGGCCGTCGAACCCTTGGCCTGGTACGGGGAGGAGAAGGTCCTGCTGTGCCAGGGCGCTCCGGGCCGGGCAATGTCCGACCTGCTCGGCGGGAACAGCGAGGACCTCGCCCGGGCCTCCGCCCGCGCCGGGTCCTGGCTCGCCCACCTGCACGGCACCGACCTTCGGGTCGGGGCGCCGGAGTCCCTCCTCGTGACGGGCGAGCTGACCAGTCTGGCCAAGCGCCTGGCCAAGGTGGCGGCCGACCAGCCGGACTATGTGGACACGGCCCTGGGCATGCTCGAACAGCTGGACGGCCTCACGCGTGACACCGCGGACGGCATCCTGGCCCAGAGCCACGGCCAGTACCGGCCACTTCACGTCTTCCTGACCGAGGACATCGTGACCGTCATCGACCTGGACCGCAGCGCCCCCGCCGACCCGGCCCGCGACGCAGCCGAGTTCCTTCACCGGTTGCGGGTGGGCGTGTATTACGCCACCGGCGACATCACGCGGGCCGACCAGCCGAGCGCGGCGTTCCTCGACGCCTACCGCGAAGCGACGCGCGGGGACCTGTTGCGGAACCTGCGCTTCCACTGGGCGCGTTTCATCCTCCATAGCGTCAACCGCAGTATCAAGTCCGGGACGGCGGACTGGCGGGACGGCGGGGATGCAGAGTTCAGGCTGTACCGGGACGAGTTCGACCGGGTGGTAGAGGGCCGGGCGGGGGCATGACCATCCCCGAGGCCAGGCTGCTGGACCGGGCGGGAGAGGAAATCCCGGTGGCCGAGCTCGCCGCCCTGTGGCCGCTGGGTGGCTGGGCCTCGGTCAGCCTGGTGCCAGTCGGCAAAAACGAGCACTTCCGCGTGGCGTCCGCAGACGGCATCTTTTACCTGCGCCGCTCCTACAGGTACAAGCCGCTCGACGAACTCGTCGGCCAGTTGCACCTGATGCGGTTGCTCCGGGTGAGGGGATTCCCGGCGCCGGAGGTGGTCCCGGCCCGCACCGGCGCCGATCATGCCGAGCTCTTCGGCCGGTGGTGGATCGCCACCCGCGGCATCCCGGGGGAGCCGTTCGACGACGGCTCGCCGGCGCATGTGCGTGCGCTGGGCGCCACGGTTGCCCGCTACCACCGGGTGGTCGCCGACCAGCCCGCACCGATGGCCGAACCGGCCGTGCTCAGGGAGCTGCGCGGCCGGGCCGCGGAGGAGGGTGTTGATCCGGTCCTGCGGACCCGCGCCGCGGACGTTGCCGCGCGCCTGGCCGGGCTGCTGCCGGCACTGCCCCGGACGATGATCCACGGTGGTGCCCGGCGCGGCAGCCTCGTCTTCGACGGCGAACAGGTGGCGGGGGTCCTGGACTTCGACAGCGCCCACCCGGACGTGCGGGTGCTGGATCTCGCCGTTGCGGTCCACGACGTCGGCAAGGTCTACACCGGCTCCGGGGACGCCGACAACAAGGTGGCGCTCGATCTCGGCCGGATCGCTGACCTGCTCGCCGCCTACAGCCGGGGGATGCAACCCACGGCGGCAGAGATGGAGGCGCTGCCGCTGCTGCTGGAGGCCAAACGGCTGAAGCGGGGCCTGGGACGGCGCAGCCGGGTCATGGACGGGGAAATGCTCTCTGATAACGACTACGGGAAGATCCGCCTGGAGGACCAGCGGCTCGCCTGGCTGGACCAGCACCGGGACGCCCTGGCGGGGGTCTGCCGTGAGGCACTGCAGGACGCCCGCCAGATACCCGTCAGCTCGCCGGGATCACCAGGCCCTTGAACTTGGTCTGCAG
>DASWAW010000458.1:0-11028 GCA_036390955.1 Arthrobacter sp. | reverse complement strand
CGTTGCGCACTCATCGCTGGGAACTCATCGGGTTTCCATCAGTTTTCTGACCCGCTTTCAGGTTGGACGGTTGTTGCTGCGGCCACCGGGGTGTCCACGGCTTGCGTGCCTGCCATGATCCGGCGTTCGACGTCGGCTGTTGCGGTAGCGCCGTTGAGGGCGCGTCCGAACGCCCGACGTTTGACCGCCAGTGCCAGGCACTTTTTGCTGGGGTGCAGCCATGCACCCCGGCCAGCCATCCGGCGTCGTTCATCCAGTACGACGGCGGGTGAACCGCTGCCGTCGGCGACGAGCCGGAGTAGCTCCGACCGCGGGCCCTTTTTCCGGCATCCGATGCAGGTACGCTGCGGCTGATTCTCGAGGTGTTGCACGTGTGCCACTTACGAGTATCTTCCTGCCAGTACATATCTGCCGTCCCCGGGCTTCCGGGGTCCGTCTGGCCAAGGGGTTGTAATCAACACCTTCGCCGGACTCGAACCCGGACGCGTTGGGGACACGCGGATACCGGCCGTTAGGCGCGGTCATGTCTATTCTAGCCCCTCAAGCGCCCGGGCCCCGAACTTACGGGGACACGGACGCTGACGGGCGGGTGTGAACTGGAGCCCTTTTGTCCGGGGCCCCTGGAGCGGAGAGCCTATTTGTCGCGATTGACCGCGGCGTCCGAGACAATGTCGATCCGCCAGCCGGTGAGCTTGGCGGCGAGGCGGGCGTTCTGGCCTTCCTTGCCGATCGCGAGGGAGAGCTGGTAGTCCGGCACCACGACGCGGGCCGAGCGGGTTGCCTCGTCCGTGATCGTGACCGAATTCACCCGCGACGGGGACAGCGCGCTGGCGATGAATGTCGCCGGATCGTCGCTGTAATCGACAATGTCGATCTTTTCGTCGTTGAGTTCATTCATGACCGCGCGGACGCGGGAACCCATTTCACCGATGCAGGCACCCTTGGCGTTGATGCCGGGGTTGTTGGCCTTGACGGCCATCTTGGTGCGGTGTCCTGCCTCGCGGGCGAGGGCGACGATTTCCACCGAGCGGTCCGCAATTTCCGGGACTTCCATTTCGAAGAGCTTCCGCACGAGACCCGGGTGCGACCGGGACAGCGTAATGGAGGGACCCTTGGTGCCGCGGTGCACGTCGATCACGAAGGCGCGGAGCCGGTTGCCGTGGGTGTACTTCTCCCCCGGCACCTGCTCGGGCGGCGGCAGCAGTGCCTCCACCGTGCCCAGGTTGACCTGGATCATGTGCGGGTTGTTGCCCTGCTGGATGGTTCCGGCCACCAGTTCGCCCTCGCGGCCCTTGAACTCGCCGAGGACATTGTCGTCCTCAACATCGCGCAGGCGCTGCAGGATGATCTGCCGCGCGGTGCTGGCCGCGATCCGGCCGAAGCCTGCGGGGGTGTCTTCGAATTCGCCGATGGGGGCGCCGTCGTCGTCGATCTCGGTGGCCCAGATGGTCACGTGCCCGCTCTTGCGGTCCAGTTCGGCACGGGCCTTTTCGAAGGCTCCCGGCGTCTTGTGGTAGGCCACGAGAAGGGCCTGCTCGATCGTCGGAATCAGGAGATCCAGCGGGATTTCACGCTCACGCTCCAGGAGTCTCAGTGCGCTCATGTCAATATCCATTAGGCCTCCTCAGAAGGTCCATTGTGTGCGTTCTCCAGGCCAGCCTCTTCGAGGTGGCTGAACTCTACTTCGACTTTTCCACTGCGGATCCTGTCGAAAGGAAGTTTGACGGGCTCACCCTGCTTGGGCTTCATGCCCTTTTTCACGGTGATCTCCGGGACCAGGGTGACGCCCTCGTCATCGACGGACTGCACCCGGCCCGTGACGTTCTCGCCCTGCAGGACATTAACCTTGACCATCCGGCCGCGGGCGCGGTGCCAGTGCCGCTCCTCGGTGAGGGGACGGCCGACGCCGGGAGAGGAAACCTCAAGCTCGTACGGGCGCGCGTCGGTGCTGGGATCGTTGTCCAGGATGTCGGAGAGGGTCTTGGAAATCTCGGCGATGACGTCGAGGCCGACGCCGCCTGTCTCCTCCTGCGGCAGGTCCACCACCACGTGGACCACCCGGTTGGCGCCGGCGACGTGAATGGAAACGTCCTCCAGGTACAGCCGGTTTGCCTGGACTTCGGGCTCCAGGAGGGCGTGCAGCCGCTCGGCCTCGAAGTTGTGGGCGGGTGCGGCTTCAGCCTTACCCGTTCCGGTCCGGTCTGTTGAAGTCGTGGCTTCTGCGTTGGTCATGATGCCGGCCGCCTCCCGCTCTAGATGATGTTGTGTGTACTAGCCTAGCGATTTTCCGGGCGCCGTGGTGCACCGAGTTACTGGCCGGCATGACAACATGGTCTGTTGTGAAAGACGACAGCAGGCAAAACCGGAGGCGGGAGCTGATTCCCCGCATCGCACTCCTTGCCTGCCTCGCCCTCGTGGTTGCCAGCCTTGGCCTGGCCTGGAGTCCCGGAAGCCCCCAGGAGCCCGCCGAACCGCCGTTTTCCGAACAGGCGAGGTCCGCGGCACTGGCTGAAACCCTGCGGCTGCGTGCCGCCGGCGAGCAACTTGGCCAGTCCACCGCCGGCGACCCGCAGCCCGCGGTGGCGCGGACTGTGAGTTTGCTGACAAGCCAATCACGGGCCCTTCTGGTGCCCGGCCAGGATGCACCGGCCTCCCCTGCCTCGCCGGGGCCGGCAGCCCCTTCCGCTGTTCCGTCTGCAGTGCTGCCCGCGTCGGAGGCCGCGCTGGCAGCCGAACTGGCGGCCAGCGCCTCGCAGCGGCTCGCCGACGCCGCCGTAGCCGACGGCGGAATGGCCCGGCTGCTTGCCGCCGTCGGGACCGCGCAACTGCTTCAGGCGTCCTCCCTCGCCGCCGCCGTCGGGGCGCCCGCGCCCGCCGTGCCCGACCCCGCCGCACCCCGGCTGTCCGGCGCGTGCCCCAGCGCCCCCGCGTCGTCGTCAGGATTGATCCCAGGGTCAAGGCCAGGGCCTTCGGCCGGTGCGGACGCTGCGGCCGCGTCCCTTCCCGGTGCGCTGGCGGCGACGGTCGAGACCGAACTGGAAACCGTGTACGGCTACCAGGTGGCCCTGACCCGGCTGGGTGGCCCGGCGGCCGGCCCGGCGTCGGAGCAGCTCGCCCGGCACGAGGCCCTCGCCTCCGGCGCGGAAGAGCTGAGCAGGATGCATTGCGCGCCCGTCCCGCCGCGCGCAGCCGGGTACACGATGGCACCGGCGTTCCTGGCTTCTCCGGCCGCAGGCCTCGGCGGACTGGAGGCCTCGGCGCTTCCCGTGTATGGCGATCTGGTTGCCCTGAGCGAGGGTCAGACCCGACAGTGGGCGATCGCCGGCCTCGTGGGTGCCGCGCGGCGGTCCGCCCTCTGGGGTGCGGACACCGGCGTTCTTCCCGGCCTGGCGGCGGACCCGGACGGGTTCCCTGAGCTTCCCTCGCCCCTGCTGGGCTAGGGAAGCTCCTTCCTCGTGCTCCTGCGCTCCTCCCCTCAGACCCGCCGGCCGTCCGGGGCGGCTTTGAGGTCCGTAGGCCACGAAATCCTGTCCTGAAGCCGGCGTGTCCGCGCCAAAGTGCCCCCGCCGCGCAGATCGCGGGAGGGTCACGGTGTGCAAGCCGCGGCTAACTTAGGTTCGTAATACTGGTGGGCCGGGGGCGCCGGTGGTTTGCTGTACTCATGGACAGTCAAGCCGCCCCCGCCCAGCACGAGAACGAGCCCCACCACACCGACATTGCGCACCGCCTCAACTGGCTCCGCGCAGGTGTGCTGGGCGCCAACGACGGCATTGTCTCCGTCGCCGCCATTGTGGTCGGCGTCGCCGGTGTCACCACGGACTCCGGCCCCATCCTCGTCGCCGGTGCCGCCGGCGTTGTGGGTGGCGCAATCTCGATGGCACTCGGCGAATACGTCTCTGTGAGCAGCCAGAAGGACAGCCAGCAGGCGCTGATCGAGAAGGAACGCCGGGAGCTGGCCGAACAGCCCGAAGAGGAACTCGAGGAACTCGCCGCCATCTACCAGGGCAAGGGCCTCAGCGCCGACACCGCCCGCACCGTGGCCTTGGAACTCACCGCCCACGATGCCCTTGGCGCGCACCTTTCCGCCGAACTCCACATTGACGAGACGGACATCGTCAGCCCCTGGCACGCCGCCTTCGCCTCCGCCGCGGCGTTCCTGATCGGCGCGATCCTCCCCATGCTTGCCATCCTGCTGCCGCCGGAAAACATCCGTGTGCCGCTGACGTTCGTGGCCGTGCTGGTGGCCCTGGCCCTGACCGGAGCCACCGGCGCGTGGATCGGCGGCGGTTCGAAGTCCAAGGCGGCCATCCGTGTGGTGATCGGCGGGGCGGCGGCGCTGGTCGCGACCTTCCTGATCGGCAGCTGGCTCGGCGCCAGCGGCATCACGGCCTGACAGTCCTGCCCGGCGGCCGGGGCGAACTACGCTGGATCCGATGAGCCAGCCTGCAGACGTCCCTATCCCGCCCGGCCTCAGCCGCCGCTACGGCGCGAGCGCCACCGGCCGCGACTGGCTGGCGTCGCTCCCCCGGCTGATCCAGCAGTCCCTTGACCGGTGGCAGCTCGAGCTTGAGTTCGCACCCGGCGCGCTGCCTCGGTACGGCCACGGCGCCATCGTGGTCCCGGTGCGCCGTCGCGCCGGTGGCGCAGCCGGGGCGGCCGCCGGAGATGCCGCTGAAGGAGCTGCCGGCGCTGCAGTCCTCAAAATTGCCTATCCGCACGACGAAGCGCTTGTCGAACCGCAGGCCCTCGCTCTCTGGAAGGGGAACGGGGCGGTCCGTCTGCTGGCGAACGACGCCGGTGCCGGGGCGCTGCTGCTGGAGCGCCTGGACCCCGTCCACTCGCTTCAGGACGAGCCCATGGACGTGGCGGTTCAGGTCTGGGGTGAGCTTGTCCGCCGGCTGAGCCTTGTGCCCGACGGCGGGCCGGACTGGCGGGCGTTCCACCACGTGGCGGCCAGGGCCGAACAGTGGAGTGATGAGCTGCCGGAGACCTGGGAACTGCTGGGCCGGCCCTTCCCACGCTGGCTGCTGGAAGCCGCGCTTGAGGTCTGCCAGACGCGCGGAGCCGTCGGCCGCCGCTCCGGACGCGACGTGCTGGTCCATGCCGACCTGCACTATCTGAACATCCTGGCCCGTCTCCGCCGTGAGGAACCGGAGGGCGGCGGCGGTGACCCGTCCGGCGGCTGGGCAGCGATCGATCCGCAGCCATTGATCGGCGAGGCAGAATTCGCGGTGGCACCGCTGCTGTGGAACCGGATCGGTGAGCTGTCCCGGGCGGATCCGGAACGGGACCTGCGGGAACGCTGCCGGGACTTCAGCATGGCGGCCGGGCTCGACGCCGAGGCGGCCCGGCAATGGAGCCTGGCCCGCGAGGTCGAGAACGCGCTCTGGTACGCGTCGAAGCCCCGGCACGACGGCGACCTGGCACGTTCCCTGTGGGTGGCCAGCACACTCGCCGGGCGCACGCTTCCGGGCCTGCCAGCGCCGCACGATCTCCCCGGACCCGGTGCGGGGACAGGCTAAGCCCGCACCGCCGCCAGCGCGTCCCGGACGGCGCCGACCGCAACCGCCACGTCGTCGTCGTCGGTGCTCCAGTTGCTGACCGAGATCCGCAGGATGTCCCGGTCCTGCCATCGCGACCCGGACATCCAGACCTGCCCGTCGTTGATGATCCGGGCCGTCACCGCACGGGTCGTGGCGTCGTCGCCGAAGGCCAGCGAGACCTGCGTGTAGTCGACGTCATTGAGCACCTCAACGCCGTCAAGCGCCGCCAGCTGCTCCGCCAGTTGCGCCGCCCGCTGCACGAGCCTGCGGACCTGGCTGGCGACGCCGTCCCGGCCGAGCGACTTCAGCGCCGCCCAGACCGGCACACCACGGGCGCGCCGCGACAGTTCGGGGACCTTCTCGAACGGGTCCGCCGTGCCGTCCGCTGCCTGGATCAGGTAGCTGGTGTGCACGCCCATGGCGGAGCGCAGGGCCTGGACATCCCGGACCACCGCAATGCCGCAGTCGTAGGGGACGTTGAGCGTTTTGTGCGCGTCGGTCCCCCAGGAATCGGCGAGTTCCATCCCGGCGGTCAGGTCGGCGAGTTCCGGGACTGCGGCGGCCCAGAGCCCGAAGGCTCCGTCCACGTGCACCCACGCACCGTAAGATTTTGCGACGGCGATCGCCTCGATGAAGGGGTCGAAGGCGCCGGAATGCAGGTTCCCGGCCTGCAGGCAGACCAATGCCGGGGCCCGCCCGGAGCTGTTTCCCCGGCTTGGCGCGCCGTCCATGGCGCGTTCGAGGGCGCGGTCCAGTTCACCGGGGATGATGCGGCCCTGCCGGTCCGCGGGGACGGCCGTGGGCCGGCCCAGCCCGAGGTACCGGAGGCCGAGGTCGATCGTGTCGTGGCGTTCCTGGCCGACGAAGCAGTGGATCCTGGGGCCGCCGGCGAGGCCGCTGACGTCGAGATCCCAGCCTGCCTCCGTCATGAGGCGCCACCTCGCCGCGGCGAGGCCGGTGAAGTTGGCCATGGTGGCGCCGGTGGCGAAGCCGACGTCGGATTCTGCCGGCAGCCCCAGCAGCTCCAGCAACCAGCCGCCGGCGGCCTCCTCGATGGCGGCAGTCGCAGGAGTGGCGTAGCGCAGCCCGGCGTTCTGGTCCCAGGCGCTGACCAGCCAGTCCGCGGCCAGCGCCGCCGGCAGGGTCCCGCCGATCACCCAGCCGAAGAACCGGCCGGACGGCATGGCCATCAGTCCGGGCTCGGCCTTGGCGGCGAGATAGTCCACTACCTCTGCGGCCGGCATGCCCCCTGCAGGCAGCGGACCGCCGAAGTCGGCCGCCAGGTCCCCGGCCTGGACGCTCGGGCCCACGCGGCGGGTTTCCTGGCTCCCGAGCCACTGGCGTGCGTGCCGGGCCGCCGCCTCGAGGGCATCACGGTAGCGTTCTTCAGCTGCTGACATAGCTGCATGCTACGCCCGCGGGTTCCGATCAGGGAGTCCCGGCCGGCCCGCGCTGGGGTCCGTATCGAGCGGGGCTCAAGCGAAGCTGTCCTGCCAGATGTCCGAGCCGAGCTTGATGATCAGCGCCCCCACGACGGCGAGGAACACAATCCGGATGAACTTGTTTCCCTGTCTGACCGCCGTCCGGGCGCCAAGGTACCCGCCGGCCATGTTCGCCAGGCCCAGGACCAGCCCGAGACCCCACAGGACGGCACCGTGCGGCACGAAGAACAGCAGGGCGCCGGCGTTGGTGGCCACGTTCACGATCTTGGCCTTGGCGCTGGCTTCGAGGAAGGCGTAGCCCATCGCGGAGACGAGCGCGATGATCAGGAAAGACCCGGTGCCGGGGCCAATCAGGCCGTCATAGAAGCCGATCACGCCGCCGATCAGGCACGCCAGCACATAGTGCCGGTGCCCGCTGTGCCGCAGCCTGGTCAGTTCCCCCACGTTGGGGCGGAAAGCGGTGAACAGTGCGACGGCGACGAGCGCCACCACGATGATGGGTTTGAACACGCTCGCCGGGAGGTTCGCGGCGAGCACTGCCCCGCCGAAGCTCCCGGCCATGGCGATCACCGCCATGGGCAGCGCGGTGCGCAGGTCCGGCCGCACCCTGCGGTAATACGTGACGGCACTGGTCGTCGTGCCGAAGATCGAGCCCATCTTGTTCGTCGCCAGCGCCTGCACCGGGCTGATGCCCGGCACCAGCAGCATTACCGGGAGCTGGATCAGTCCCCCGCCGCCGACGACGGCATCGACCCAGCCCGCGGCAAAGCCGGCGACCACGATCAGGATGAGGGTACTGAGCTCGATCGACTCGAGTCCGGAAACCACGCCTGGAAGTTCAGTGCGTCAGCTGTTGCGGACGGCGTCGACCACGAAGTCGACAGCCTTCTCAACGGCAATGTTTTCGGCGTTGCCGCTGCGGCGGTCCTTGATCTCGACGACCCCGTCCACCAGGCCGCGCCCGACGGCGAGGATGGTCGGCACGCCGACGAGTTCGGCGTCGCCGAACTTCACGCCCGGGGACACCTTGGGCCGGTCGTCGTAGATGACGTCGAGGCCGGCGGCCTCGAGCTCGAGGGACAGTTTCTCCGCGGTGGCGAAGATTTCCTCGCCGCGGCCAACGGCCACCACGTGGACATCGGCCGGAGCGACGGCGCGCGGCCAGATCAGGCCCTTGTCGTCGTGGTTGGATTCGGCCAGGGCCGCGACGGCGCGGGTGACGCCGACGCCGTAGGAGCCCATGGTGACGACGACCTGCTTGCCGTTCTGGTCCAGGACCTTGAGTTCCAGGGCCTCGGCGTACTTGCGTCCGAGCTGGAAGATGTGGCCCATTTCAATGCCGCGGGCGGTTTCCAGCGGGCCGGAGCCATCGGGGGCCTCGTCGCCGGCGCGCACCTCCGTGCACTCGATGACGCCGTCCCAGCCGAAGTCGCGGCCGGCGACCAGGCCGAAGACGTGCTTGCCGGCCTCGTTGGCGCCGGTGACCCAGGCGGAGCCGCTGACGACGCGCGGATCGACGAGGTAGAGGAGCTTGGCGGCGGCCTCGGTGCCCAGCAGTGGCGCGTCCAGGGACAGGCCGGGGCCGAGGTAGCCCTTGACGATGAGGGGCTGCTTCTTGAGGTCTTCCTCGTTGGCGGCCTCGAGGATGATTTCGCCGGCGATCGGCAGGAAGGATCCGATGTTCGCCTCGACCCGCTTGAGGTCGACGCCGCGGTCGCCCGGAACGCCGATGACGACGATCTGGCGTTCGCCGGTCGGCAGGGTGACGGCGAGGACGACGTTCTTGAGCGTGTCAGCGGCGGTCCAGGCGCCGCCGTCGGACTCGGAACGGGGCACCAGGGCGTTGGCGGCGTCCACGAGCGTCTCGATGGTGGGGGTGTCCGGGGTGTCCTGGACCTCGGCGGCGGGGGCGTTGCTGAAGTCGATGTCCGGGGGGACCACCGTGGTGACGGCCTCGACGTTGGCCGCGTAGCCGCCGGCGGAGCGGACGAAGGTGTCCTCGCCGATCTCGGTGGGGTGCAGGAATTCCTCGCTCTTGGAGCCGCCCATGGCGCCGGCCGTGGCCGCGACCGGGATGACCTCAAGGCCGAGGCGCTCGAAGATCTTCAGGTAGGCGCCGCGGTGCGCCGCGTAGCTGGCGTCCAGGCCGGCGTCGTCGACGTCGAAGGAGTAGGAGTCCTTCATGATGAATTCGCGGCCGCGCAGCAAGCCTGCCCGGGGGCGTGCCTCGTCGCGGTACTTGTTCTGGATCTGGTAGATGCTCAGCGGCAGGTCCTTGTACGAGGAGTACAGGTCCTTGACCAGCAGGGTGAACATTTCCTCGTGGGTGGGTGCCAGCAGGTAGTCGTTGCCCTTGCGGTCCTTGAGCCGGAAGATGCCCTCCCCGTACTCGGTCCAGCGGTTGGTGACCTCGTAAGGTTCCTTGGGCAGCAGTGCCGGGAAATGCACTTCCTGGGCGCCGATGGCGGCCATCTCCTCGCGGATGACCGTCTCCACCTTGCGCAGCACGCTCAGCCCCAGCGGCAGCCAGGTGTAGATGCCCGGGGCGGCCCGGCGGATGTATCCGGCGCGGACGAGGAGCCGGTGGCTGGCGACCTCGGCGTCGGCGGGATCTTCACGCAGGGTGCGCAGGAACAGCTTGGAGAGTCGAAGGACCACTGGGTATCTATCCGTTTCTGGGAAGGTGCGGGGCAATGCAGCAAAGCTGTGGATCTAGCTGTGAATCAGTGGCACCGGGGGAACCGGCGCACGCGTCTAGGTACTAATCTACCGTCAGCCCGGACACGGAAGAGCCACGCCATAACTGACGGAAGCCCCTGGCCGTTTCCGGCTGGTCATCCTGTCATGGCGTGGCTCTGCGGCCCCAGCACCGCCAAGTTATTGGCTGTGAGTTCCGTTGTGTTGCCCTCAAGGGCGTCTGCATCCCCGGCTGCTGCTCCCGGGGAAACACGTGCCCATGCGACACGGTTAGCTCGAACCTATGTGACGCCGGGCACGAAAACAAGAGTCCGCATCCAGATATTTTTCCGTTATGTCTGATAACTACTGGGACAGAAGAGTGCTGGAGTTAAAAAAGAACAGTGGCGAAAGTCCCCACCTGGCGGAAGCCCACCCGCTCATACGTGGCACGGGCCCGGGTGTTGAAATTGTTGACGTAGAGGCTCGTGACCGGGGCGAGGGTTTGGGCCAGATCGACGACGGCGGCCATGTAGCCGGCGCTGAGGCCCTTCCCGCGATATTCCGGGTTCATCCAGACCCCCTGGACCTGCGTCACCTCGGGCGTGACCGCGCCGAGCTCGGCCTTGAAGACCACCTCGCCCGCGGGGCCCAGGTGGACCATGGAGTGCCCCTCCCGGATCAGGCCCTTGACCCGGCGGCTGTAGTACTCGCGGCCGCCCAGGAACGGCGAATAGCCGACTTCCTCTTCGAACATCGCCGCGCACGCGGGCAGGATCCGGTCGAAGTCCGCCAGCTGGCCAAAGCCCAGCTGTTGATTCGGGGGCACGGCAGGCGGTCCGGAAATCGTCATCAACGGCTGGTCGGCGCGGATCTCATGGGCGCTCTGGCCGAACTGTTCCAGCCCGGCGTACAGGGCCAGGACCGTGTCGGCGGGGCCGAAGATCGAGGCGTACCGGCGGCCGGAGCGGTGCGCGGACGCGGCGACCGTGCCGGCAAGTTCCGGGTCCAGCTGCACCGGCACCAGATTGGCGCCGGCCCAGCAGGCACCCAGAAGCGTGCCGCCGTCGAACACTCCGAGGATGCTGGCGCCGCCGGTGGTGGGAGCCGCCGAACCGGCGGTTGCCAGGTGGGACAGGATGAAGACGTTGGCGACGGCGTCCTGCCGTGCCAGATCAACCAGTTGGGAGGTGTCCGAACCCCCCAGGGTCCGGACGGCGACGCCGGGAGCGGCGCCGTCCTTACGAGACGCTAACCACGGGGCTACCCTTGACAGCATCTTCGCCATCGGCCTCCCCCATCTCTTCGGCGATACGCATGGCTTCTTCGATCAGTGTCTCAACAATCTGGTTCTCGGGGACAGTCTT
>DASWAW010000457.1:0-12224 GCA_036390955.1 Arthrobacter sp. | reverse complement strand
CGGACCTTCTCCAAGGCCCACGGACTGGCCGGGCTGCGGGTCGGCTACAGCGTGTCGCAGCCCGATCTCACGCAGCACCTGCGCGTCACCGCCACCCCTTTCGCGGTCTCCCAGATCGCCGAGATCGCGGCCGTGACTTCACTGGAGCACTTCGGCGAGGTTGTAGAAAGGGTACAAAGCCTCGTGGATGAACGGGACCGGGTCACCGCCGGACTGCGGGACCTTGGCTGGTTCGTGCCCGAGGCGCAGGGGAACTTCGTGTGGCTCAACCTGGGTGCCGACAGTGCGGAATTCGCCGCCCTGGCGGGGGAGCGGGCACTCTCCGTGCGCGCCTTCGCCAATGAGGGGGTGCGGGTGAGCATCGGCGAGACCGAGGCCAACACCCGCTTCCTGGAACTCTGTGCGATCTATACAAAGCCGCCACGGCGTTCCTAGCGCTTAACATGACGGCCGCGGCCAAGCCGCTGCGGATAAAGTAAGGAACAAGTAAGCCAAAATATATGCCGGACCGGGTATGCATTGCCGGTCCGGCATATATCCCAGCGATTGCGGCGCATTCGGATGCGGCAAGCAAGGAGACGGTATGGGCGCCACACATCTGCCCTCTACCGAGTTCGACGGAAGCGATATTGAGGACCAGCTCGAGGCGGAAGCCGAAGCACGCCTGGGCGATCCCGCCGAGCCGATGGTGCAGCTGCTCGCCCCGGACGGCACCCTCGGCTCCGACCCCGTTTTCTCGGAGTACGCCGAGCGGCTCGACCCGGAGAAACTGCGCGGCTTCTACGCTGACATGGCCAGAATTCGCCGCTTCGACGTGGAGGCTACCGCGCTGCAGCGGCAGGGCCAGCTTGCGCTATGGGTTCCACTGACCGGCCAGGAGGCCGCGCAGATCGGCTCCGGCCGGGCAAGCCAGCCGCAGGACTACATCTTCCCCACCTACCGTGAGCACGGCGTCGCGCTGACCCGCAACGTGGACCTTGCCGAGCTGCTGCGCCAGTTCCGCGGCGTCTCCAACGGCGGCTGGAACCCCAAGGACACCAACTTCCACCTGTACACCCTGGTCCTCGCCGCCCAGACCCCGCATGCGGTGGGCTACGCGATGGGCATCCAGCGCGACCAGAAACTCGCGGCTTCGGCGGCAATCGCGGACGGAACAGCAGGCCAGGCCGCGGAGCCCAAGGCTGCCGTTATGGTCTACTTCGGCGACGGCGCCAGCTCCGAAGGCGACGTCCACGAGTCCATGGTGTTCGCCTCGTCCTACAAGGCCCCCGTGGTGTTCTTCTGCCAGAACAACCACTGGGCGATCTCCGTCCCCAGCTCCGTGCAGACCCGCATCCCGCTCGCCAACCGCGCGAAGGGCTACGGGTTCCCCGGCATCCGGGTGGACGGAAACGACGTGATCGCCGTCCACGCCGTCACCGAGTGGGCACTGGAACGTGCCCGCCAGGGCGAGGGGCCGGTGCTGATCGAGGCGTTCACCTACCGCGTCGGCGCGCACACTACTGCCGACGACCCCTCAAAATACCGGGAATCCGCCGAGGAAAGCCTCTGGCGGGCCAAGGATCCGCTGGAGCGGCTGGAGAAGTACCTCCGCACCGAGGGACTGGCCGACGACGCCTTCTTCGAGCAGGTCAGGGCCGATGGCGACGACCTCGCCGCCTACGTCCGCAAGACCACCTACGACCTCGAAACCCCGGACATCCGGACCGCCTTCGCCAACACCTACGTGGAGGCCCACCCGCTGGTGGCCGAGGAACTGGCCTGGTTCGAGGAGTACAGCGCAGGATTCGCCGACGAAGCGTCCGCCGACGAGGCAACAACAGCCCAGGCAGAAGGTGCGGCCAACTGATGACCACCATGACCATCGCCAAGGCCATCAACGAAGGCCTCCGCGCGACCCTGAACAACCACCCCCGCGCACTGCTCATGGGCGAGGACATCGGACCCTTGGGCGGCGTGTACCGTGTCACCGACGGCCTGATCGCCGAGTTCGGCGCCGACCGCGTGGTGGACACCCCGCTGGCCGAGTCCGGCATCATCGGCACCGCGATCGGGCTGTCCCTCCGCGGCTACCTGCCCGTTTGTGAAATCCAGTTCGACGGCTTCGTGTTCCCGGGCTTCAACCAGATCACCACCCAGCTGGCCAAAATGCACTCCCGCAGCAACGGCAACCTGACCGTGCCCGTCGTCATCCGGATCCCCTACGGCGGCGGCATCGGCTCGATCGAGCACCACTCGGAGTCCCCGGAGGCGCTGTTCGCCCACACAGCCGGGCTTCGGATCATCACCCCGTCCAACCCGCACGACGCCTACTGGATGATCCAGCAGGCCGTCGACTGCCAGGACCCGGTGATCGTCTTCGAACCGAAACGCCGCTACTGGCTCAAGGGAGAGGTCGACACGGAGTCCCCCGGAGCGTCCGCGGACCCGTTCAAGGCACACGTGCTCCGCGCGGGAACAGACGCCACGGTAGTGGCCTACGGACCCCTGGTCCCGGTCGCCCTGGCGGCGGCCAACGCCGCCGCCGAGGACGGCCGCAGCGTCGAGGTGATCGACCTGCGCTCCATCTCGCCGATTGACTTCGACACCGTCACGGACTCCGTCAGGAAGACGGGCCGGCTGATCGTGGCCCACGAGGCCCCGACCTTCGGCGGAATCGGCGGCGAAATCGCGGCCCGGATCAGCGAGCGTGCCTTCCACTCCCTCGAGGCGCCCGTCATCCGGGTCGGCGGGTTCCACATGCCCTACCCGGTGGCCAAGGTGGAGGAAGACTACCTCCCGGACATCGACCGCATCCTTGAGGCACTGGACCGTGCCCTCACCTACTGACCGCGTCGTGCCGAGGCGCCCTCTCCCAACAAGGACAACATGACTCTCCACAAGTTCAACCTCCCCGATGTTGGCGAAGGGCTGACCGAGGCCGAGATCGTCGCCTGGAAGGTCAAACCCGGCGACACGGTGGCCATCAACGATGTCCTGTGCGAAATCGAGACCGCCAAATCCCTCGTCGAACTGCCCTCGCCGTTCGCCGGCACCGTCACCGAACTGCTCGTCCCCGAGGGCCTGACAGTCGACGTCGGGACCCCGATCATCAGCGTGAGCGATGCGGTGCCCTCCGGGGCGGCTCCGACCGCCGGCCCGGCCGCCCCCGCCCCCACAGTTCCGGCCTCCGCTCCGGCCCCCACAGCTCCGGCCCCCGCGGCTCCGATGTACGGAAAGCTGGAGGCGGACACCTCCGACGCCGGCGAATCTGCCAGCGGCCCGGCCGGCGGTCCGCTGGTGGGCTCCGGTCCCAAGGCCGACGCCGTCAAGCGCCGCCGGCGCGTGGCCGCTCCGGCGGCGAAGCCGGGGGTTTCGGCAGCATCCCTCGCCGGGCCCGTCCCGCTGGCTGAGCCGGTGGAGGCGCACGACATCTGGATCAGCCCGGAGGCCGTCGCCCAAGCGGAGCGTCCGGCCCCTGCGGACAACATTGACCAGCGTCCCACCCTCGGCGGCGCCATCAGCGGCCTGGTCAACAGGGTCCTGGCCAAGCCTCCCGTACGCAAAATCGCCCGCGACCTTGGCATCGATCTGGCCGATGTCGTCCCCACCGGCGCCCGCGGCGAAGTGACCCGCGAGGACCTCGTGAGCTACCAGGCGCAGCGCGACGCCGAGGTGGACAAAGCGGACACCTTCTGGGGCAAGACCGGCCGCCCGCAGGAACAGCGGATCGAACGGATTCCGGTCAAGGGTGTCCGCAAGGCCACCGCGAAGGCCATGGTCGAATCGGCCTTCGCGGCCCCCCACGTCAGCATTTTCGTCGACGTCGACGCCAGCCGGACCATGGAATTCGTCAAGCGGCTCAAAGCCTCCCGCGATTTCGAAGGCATCAAGGTCTCGCCGCTGCTGATCCTGGCGAAGGCCGTCATCTGGGCCGCCGCCCGCAACCCCAGCGTCAACGCGACCTGGGTGGACAACCCGGACGGCAGCGACTCCGCGGAGATCCACGTCAAGCACTTCATGAACCTCGGAATCGCCGCCGCCACGCCGCGCGGCCTGATGGTCCCGAACATCAAAAACGCCCAGGATCTCTCGCTCAAGGAACTGGCCCTGGCCCTGAACGACCTCGCCACGACCGCCCGGGCCGGTAAGACCCAGCCCGCGCAGATGCAGGGCGGCACCCTGACTGTCACGAACATCGGCGCCCTGGGGATCGATACCGGCACGCCGATCATCAACCCCGGCGAGGTGGCGATCGTGGCCTTCGGCACCATCAAGCAGAAGCCCTGGGTCCTCGACGGCGAAGTGATTCCGCGCTGGATCACCACCCTCGGCGGCTCCTTCGACCACCGGGTGGTGGACGGTGACCTCTCGGCGCGGTTCATGGCCGACGTCGCGGCGATCCTGGAAGAGCCGGCCCTGCTGCTGGACTGACCCGGCACCCCGAAAATCCCAACACACGCGGAAACCCCGCCACTGAGCATGCTCAGCGGCGGGGTTTCGTGGTTGAAGGACGCGGGGCCGGCGTGCCTAGCTGCCGGAGTAACTCGACAGCAGCGCGATCATGCCCGGATCCGCGCTCATCCCGGCCAGCGTGGCCGCCGCGGCGAACATCATGCCGGCGAAGCCGGTTGTGCACGCGGTCACCACGGCAAAGAACTTCCAGTCATCGCGGACAACGCTCCGGGCCGTCTCGGGCATGCGCAGCCCGGGGGAGATCATGTTGGGGGCACTGTCGGAGGAACCGTCGTCCAGGAAAGCGATAACCCGGCCGGCCCGGCGGTCGACGCGCATGGAGCTGATGTGGTTGCCGTGGCGGGCCAGAAGAATGTCGTGGCCAACGAGCTGGCGGCGTTGAAGAGTAGGCATTTTCATCCCCTGGAACTAAAAAAATTCGATGTCCACGCCGGTGGGGGCACTTCCCATTTTACCGCCGGCGTGTTGCTCCGGCCGGCCGGAATCAGCGTGAGGTAGCCCACTGGGCGCAGTGACGCGGCGGGACCCCGGTCCTGTCCAGGACGGCCCGGCGGCACTAGAGTGGCACCAGCCGCCGCCAGCGGGGCGGACGCGGATCAAAGGAGATGTTGCGTGTTTTCTAGCCCGTTCCCCGATGTGGAAATTCCCGACGTCAGCGTTTACGACTACCTCTTTGGCGGCCTGGCGGAGGCGGACCTGGACCGGATCGCCGTTGTCGACGGCACGAGCGGGGCGGAGACCAGCTACCGGACCCTGGTGGGGCAGATCGATGCCGTGGCCGGAGCCGTCGCGGCCCAGGGCCTGGGGGTCCACGGCGTCGCAGCCATCCTGTGCCCCAACGTCCCGGCCTTCGCCGTCGTTTTCCACGGACTGCTGCGGGCCGGCGCGACGGTCACCACCGTCAACTCCCTGTACACCGCGGACGAGGTCGCCCTCCAGCTGGCCGACGCCGGCGCGGAGTGGCTGTTCACCGTCTCCGCCCTGCTCCCCGCGGCCCAGGAAGCGGCGGCCCGGTCCGGAATCCCGGCCGAGCGTCTCGTTGTCCTCGACGGCGCCGCCGGCCACCCGTCCCTGCGGGACCTGCTGAGTGCAGGCGCGCCGGCGCCGGACGTCAGTTTCGATCCGGCGACCCACGTCGCCGTGCTGCCTTACTCCTCCGGGACAACCGGCCGGCCCAAGGGCGTCATGCTCAGCCACCGGAACCTCGTGGCAAACGCGGAGCAGTCCCGCGGGCTGCTCAAGGTCACACCGGAGGACCGCCTGCTGGCACTGTTGCCGTTCTTCCACATCTACGGGCTCACCGTGCTGCTGAACCTTGCCCTGCGCCAGCGGGCCTGCCTGGTGACCATGCCGAAGTTTGAGCTGGCCGAGTTCCTGCGGATCATCCAGGACCACAAATGCAGCTACCTGTTCATCGCCCCGCCGGTGGCGGTGGCCCTGTCCAAACACCCCATGGTGGCCGACTACGACCTCAGCTCCGTGCACACCACCCTCTCCGGTGCGGCGCCGCTCGACGGCGAACTGGGCAGCCGGCTCGCCGAACGGCTCGGCTGCCGGGTGCTGCAGGGCTACGGCATGACCGAAATGAGCCCGGTGTCCCACCTGATTCCCCTGGACGCCACGGAGCTGCCCGTCAGCTCGGTCGGCTACACCGTCCCCAACATGGACTGCCGGCTGCTGGATCCAGCCACCGGAACGGAAATCGACATCCCGGCCGAGGGCACCAGCGCGCCCGGGCACCTGCTGTGCCGCGGACCCAACGTGATGCTCGGCTACCTCAACCGGCCCGAGGAAACGGCGGACACCCTCGACCCCGACGGTTTCCTGCGCACGGGGGACATTGCCACCGTGCGCGCCGACGGCGTTGTCACGATCGTGGACCGGCTCAAGGAACTGATCAAGTACAAGGGGTACCAGATCGCACCGGCAGAGCTGGAGGCCCTGCTCCTCACCCACCCCGGCATCGCGGACGCTGCGGTGATCGGAACGTCCGACGCCGACGGCCAGGAGGTGCCGATGGCGTTTGTGGTGCGCCAGCCCGGGGACGACGGCGAGCGGCTCGACGAGGCCGCAGTGATGGATTTCGTGGCGGCCAAGGTGGCGCCTTTCAAAAAGATCCGCCGGGTGGAGTTCATCGACGCCGTGCCGAAGTCCTCCTCCGGCAAGATCCTGCGCCGGATGCTGAAAACGGCGGGGGCGGCAGCCGGGTAGGCCCAAAAACCGGCAGGGCCCTGGACCCGGGACCAGGGCCTGCCGGCGCCTTATCGGTCCACAGGGGAGCCCGATTGTGACGCACAACATTCGGGGCAGGGGTTCCACAGCGTATAGTCAGGAGCAGGTCAGGACGCGGCCACTGGAACCCCATTGTGGAGCTACCATGTCAACGATTTCCCCCGTCCAGCCTTCCGCCGCGAACCGAGCAGACGCGTGCACGCCCGTCCCGCACGGCCGGGCGCCGGCCATTTCAGGCACCGTTCAGGCAGCCGAAGTCCGCCGCCCCTCAGCCCCCGGCAAGTTCGAACTCGTCCGTGTCGACGGAGGCGGCTTCCAAATCCGCATCCTGGACGGCAACGGGGCCGTGCTGGCCCTCTCCAGAACCTATCCGGACAAAGCCGCCGCGGTGGAAGGCGTCGAGTCCGTGCGGGAATGCGCCGCGACCTCCCACATTTCGGACCAGACGGCCCCCGGTCCCGACGTCTGCCGGACCCAGAAGGACACCGGGTCCAGCTCACCAGCGGCCGGCCTGGCGCCCGGCATCTTGGCGATTCCGTAGCGAAGCCGCCACAACCGGCGCCGGGACACCCGGTCCCGTGGCTGCCGATCACCATTGGGGGTGACCGGAGGCCGCCGGGACTCAGGGGCGCGGTTCGCCGCCGGGACTGAGGGCCGGTAGACGCCGGGTTCGCGGCCCGGTAGACGCCGGGTTGGCGGCCCGGTCGGCGCCGGCAATTGCCGGCGCCGGCCGCCGCGGTCAGCGCTTATTCTGACTAATCCGGCGTATCGGTCTTGGCGATGTAAACGTCGCAGGGGGCGTTGTGGGCCACCGAGTTGGCAACGCTGCCCAGCACGCGGCCCAGCCCAAGCATCCGCCGGTTCCCCACCACGATCAGCTGGGCGCCGGAACGGGCGGCCTCGTCGATCAGGGCCTCGGCCGGCTTGCCGCGGGCGGCGGCGTAGGTGACGTTCAGTGCGGGCGTGCGGAGGCTGTCCGCGACGCCGCGGGCGACCTTCTCCGCTTCCCCCGCATCGGAGACTATCCACTTGTCGCTGCCGCTGCCGTAGACCTCGGTCCGGTCGCTGTCGAACGCACTGACCACATGGAGGGTAGCCCCGAGCGAGGCGGCAAGGTCACGTGCGGTGTGCGCGGCCTTAAGGGCAGTTTCGCTGCCGTCAACGCCGACAACAATAATTCCGGTCATGAAATGCTCCTTGGGGTCAACGAACGTGTGCGGCCATGCACCAATGCTTCAGGCTACAGCGCCGCGATGGCTTCCCGCAGGACCGGCGCCAGCCGGCGGACCCCTTCGCGGATGGACTCCGGCGGGACGGCCGAGAAGGCCAGCCGGATCTTGTTGGAGGGATCATCGGAATGGGTAAAGGCGGCGCCCGGAATGAAGACTACCCCGGCGTCGATGGCCTTTTTCAGCAGCGGGTACGTGTCCACGCCCTCGGGCAGGCTAACCCAGACGAAGAAGCCCCCCTCCGGATGGGTCCAGCTGAGGCCCGGCGGCATGTACTCGTCCAGGGCGGCCAGCATCGCATCGCACCGCTCCTTGTACAGACCCCGGTACGTGTCGATCTGGCCGCGCCAGTCATAGTCGCGGAGGTAGGCGGAGACGAGCATCTGGTTGAGGGTCGGCGGGCACAGGGTGACAGCCTCCGAAGCCAGGTAATAGCGGCGCTGGAGGTGCGCCGGGACAAGGGCCCAGCCGATCCGCAGACCCGGCGCGAAAATCTTCGAGAAGGACCCCATGTAGATCACGTCGTCCGGGTTGCCGGCCCGCAGCGGGGTGAGGGGCTTGCCGTCGAAACGCAGCAGCCCGTAGGGATTATCCTCCAGCACCAGAATATTCGCATTGCGGCATATATTCACGACCTGCTGCCGCCGCTCCGCCGACAGGGTGATGCCGGAGGGGTTGTTGAAGCTCGGGATCGTGTACAGGAACTTGATGTTCTTGCCTGCCGTCTGGAGCGCGGCAATCCGCGCCTCGAGGAGGTCCGGGATGATGCCGTCGGCGTCCATCGGCACGGTGGCGACCTGGACCTGGTACGCCTCGAAGGTGTTGAGCGCGCCCACGTAGGTGGGGTCCTCGACCAGGACCACGTCGCCCGGGTTGCAGAAGACCTTGGTGGCCACGTCCTGGGCGGACTGTGAACCTGCGGTGATGACGACGTTTTCAGGCTTGGCGTCGAGGATTCCTTCCGCGGCCATGACTTCGCAGACCTGGGTCCGGAGTTCCTCGGTGCCCTGGCCGCCGCCGTACTGCAGCGCGGTCAGGCCGTGTTCGGCGATGATCTTCGCGGCGGTCTGGCCGAGCCGTTCCAGCGGCAGGGACTGGAGATACGGACTTCCACCCGCCAGCGAGACGAGCCCGGGCCGCATCGAGATGTCGAAAACATCCCGGACTGCCGATTGCTTGATATTTGCTGCGCGCTCCGAGAACAGTTCCTCGTGGCGGTGGGCGGACGTAGCCGCACGTTCGATTGCGTCAATTGCCTCGGCCGGAAGTACTTCTGCGGCGGCATCAAGTGTTTCGTGGGTCACATCTCAAAGAATACAACCCATGTTGCCTCGGGGAAAACCTTTGTTTCCAAACGGACGAAAAAGTTTCCGGACACAGAGCACCCCCGGCCGCCGGAAGGCGGGCGGGGGTGTCCGGAGCGGAATTAGGCCGCGGTGACCGCGCGGGAATCTTCCAGTGCGTCGAAGACGGCCTTGATCTGCTCCACGATCTCAGCGTCGTCCTTCGGGTGGACCTCTGCGAAGCGGACCATGGAGCCCGGGACGGCAAGCTTGACGTCCTCCAGGACCCGGGCGCCGGCGATGCCGACAGCCTTGCGGGCCTCGTCCTGGGCCCAGATTCCGCCGAACTGGCCGAAGGCGGTGCCGACGACGGCGGTCGGCTTGCCGCTCAGGGCGCCGGCGCCGAAGGGCCGGGACAGCCAGTCGATGGCGTTCTTCAGCGAGGCGGGGACCGTGCCGTTGTGCTCAGGAGTGACCAGGAGCAGGGTGTCGGCATCGTTCGCGGCGGCGCGCAGCGCGGCGGCGGCGGCGGGAACCTGGCCCTCGACGTCGATGTCCTCGTTGTAGAACGGGATGTTGCCGAGGCTGTCGTGGATGAGAACCTCAACCTGCTCCGGGGCGTTCAGCTGGATGGCTTCGGCGAGCTTCTGGTTGGTGGAATCGGCGCGCAGGCTGCCGACCAGGGTGAGAACGGTGTTCTTGGACATGTGAACTCCTAGGGGTCGCGCCGGGGATGAACCCTCGGCTGGCTGATCGTGGAGGCTTTGCCGGCCTTCACTGGTCAAAACGGACTGCGGTCCGCTTCTATTCCCCGAGGCTAGAATGTGCGGTGTGAGCTTAATCCCCATCCGCCCGGACGCGGAGCCCGAACGCCGCGACGCAGCCCGGAACCGCGAGTTGCTGCTCCGTGCTGCCCGCGAGCTCATCGAGGAATGCGGGGCGGACGGCCTGACCATGGGCACGCTGGCGCAGCGGGCGGGTGTGGGCAAGGGGACAGTGTTCCGCCGCTTCGGCAGCCGGGCGGGGCTCATGATGACACTCCTCAGCGATGCCGAGGCCCAGTTCCAGGGGCGTTTTATGTTCGGGCCGCCTCCGCTCGGCCCCGGTGCCCCGCCGCTGGAGCGGCTCATTGCCTTTGGCGAGGAGCGGATTGCCTGGGTGATGGAATTCGGCGAGCTGGCCCGGGCCGCCGACGTCTCCGCCTACAACCGTTTCGACGTGCCCGCGGCCGTGCTCTGGCACCGGCACCTGGAGATGCTGCTGCGCGAGGCGGGCGTGACTGCGGACCCGTGGCTGATGGCCACCTCGCTCAGTGCCGTTTTGGAGCCGGAGCGGATCCTGCACGCCGTCCGGGTGCACCAGATTGCCCCGGAACGCCTCGCCGCGTCGTGGCGTGAGCTCGTCTCGCGGGTAGTGCGCGGGGCCTAGCCCCACCCGGATTCCGGCCGGACCACGCCAAATCAATTCCCCGGAGTTATTCATAACGATCTGATACCTGACTCGCGGAATGCCGGTGTTGGGGGCATTCGGCGGCTCTACGGATGTGATAGTTTCCTCTGGAATGTGACCCGCAACATAGTCCACCAGGACTTGCCGAAAGGCCTGCGGGCGGCCAGATACCCGCTGGCCAGGATCCCGGATCGGCGGCGGTAACCCCCTGCCGGATGGGGAACTACGGAAGGATCAGTTGTGAATCTTGTCAGGAATCCTGCGTGCGGCGAGGCTGAATCAGCCGGTCCGGCAGCGGCAGGCACCGCACAGGCAACGGCGATCCAGAACTAGCCGCCCCATGATCCGATACCTCGCCAAACGTGCCCTTACGTATGTCTTCATGATCTTCCTGACCACCACCGCCGGGTACTTCCTGGCCGTGAACACCCTGCAGCCCGCGCTGCTGGAGCAGGAACGGATTCCGCGGCCCACCCCCGAGCAGGTGGCGAACTCCTTCCGCCTCAAGGGCCTCGACCCGGAGCTCAACCCGTGGGAGCGGTACGTGGAGTGGCTCACCGCGATCGTCACCCGCTGGGACTGGGGGCGCAGCCCCAACGGTGCCTTCATCAACGCCGAATTCGGCGACCGGGTCTGGATCTCAACCCGGCTGTTCCTGGCCTCCATCGTGCTGACCCTGATCATCGGCGTCGCCCTGGGTGTGTATACGGCGGCGCGGCAGTACAGGGCCTCGGACCGGGTCATCACCTCCTACAGCTACCTCGTCTACATCGTGCCCGCGCCGATCGCCTACTTCCTCGTGCAGCTTGGTGCCATCAACATCAACGAGACGGTCGGAGAACGTATCTTCTTTGTCACCGGCATCTCCACCCCGGGACTGGACGGCGACGGCTGGGCGCAATTCGTCGACATGCTGGCCCACTACGCGGTGCCCACCTTCGCGATCACGATCGTGGGCTGGGGAACCTACCAGATCGCCCAGCGCCAGTATCTCCTGGACAACGTCAACGCCGACTTTGTCCGGACGGCGCGTGCCAAGGGGCTGACCCGCAACCAGGCCATCAGCCGGCACGCCCTGCGCGTCTCCTTCATCCCCGTGGCCCAAAGCATCGCCTTCACCATCCCGGCGATCTTCGCCGGCGGCTTCTTCGCCGAGAAGATCTTCGCCTGGCACGGCGTCGGCTCCTGGAGCATCGACGCGATCGCGCTGCAGGACGTCAACGCGGCCACGGCGACGCTCGCCTACGGCTCCGTGATCTTCGCGATCGGGGCGATCCTCGCCGACTTCGCCACCACCCTTGTCGACCCGAGAGTGCGGGTGCAGTAGCCATGACGAACCTGAACGCCATCGATCCGGCCGCCGTCGCGGAAGAAGCCAAGATCGAGAACAACGACGTCGTGATCGCGAAGTCGCGGATCATCGTGCGGCGCTTCCTGCGCAACAAGACCGCCGTGACCGGCCTGGCGATCTTCGTCCTGCTCACCGTGCTGTCCCTGATCGGCGGGATTTTCTCCAGCTGGGACAAGGAGACGATCGACCCCTTCAACATCGGCATGGGCCCTTCCTCGGAGCACC
>DASWAW010000456.1:0-8527 GCA_036390955.1 Arthrobacter sp. | reverse complement strand
GTCCGCGCCGCTCCTAGAGCGAGCGCAGCACCGAGACGACTTTGCCCATGATGACGGCGTGATCGCCGAGGATGGGCTCGTACTGGGTGTTCTGTGGCAGCAGCCAGGTGTGGCCGTCGCGCTGGCGGAATGTCTTGACTGTGGCCTCGTCGTCCAGCAGCGCGGCAACAATGTCACCGTTGACGGCGTCGCCCTGCCGGCGGACAACCACCCAGTCACCGTCACAGATGGCGGCGTCGATCATCGAATCGCCCGCAACCTTGAGCATAAAGAGCTCGCCGTGGCCCACAAGCTGGCGCGGCAGGGGCATAACGTCCTCGACGACCTGGTCAGCCAGGATCGGCCCGCCGGCGGCGATGCGGCCCACCAGCGGAACCATGGCGGTATCGGTGGCACTGGCCAGCTCCGACACCGACAGCCCGCCGATGGTGCGCAGGCCGCTGGACTTCTCGACCCCCGAAATCTTCGTGGTTCCCTCATCGAGGGTCAACGGCATCAGCACCTCCATGGCACGGGGACGCTTCGGGTCGCGCCGCAGGTAGCCGAGCTTTTCGAGCTGTGAGAGCTGGTGGGTGACGCTGGAGAGGCTGGCCAAGCCGACGGTGTCGCCGATCTCCCGCATGGACGGCGGGTAGCCGTTGTCCGTCACGGAGCGCTGGATGGTCTCCAGGATCTTTTTCTGCCGGACCGTGAGGCTCTTGGGTGGCCGGGCTGCCTGCGGGCTTCGCTGGGTGGCCCTGCCGCCAGTGGCTGGTGCTGCCATGTTCGCCAACGCCTTTCCGTTCCGCCCGGCCACCGTGGCTGCGGCTGCCGGGAACTTCCGGCCTGAAATGTCAGACCCTGCTGATCAACTGCAGAAGTGGTTGTTCTTTGACTCAAACGTAGGCCAGCCACACAGCTTTTTCAAACATTTGTTCTAGCGAGTCTCGACATTGTTCGTCAATAAGTGCTAAAACAGAACAGGCAAGGTTCGAATATGTGTTCTAGTCGAACACCACTCGGGCACAGCATGGCGTTCGGTTCTTTGTTCGAAGGTTAGGCCGGTTGGCGGCGTGTACGTGGAGTACGCCGGGCGGCACAGTATGGTCCAGGAGGGCTCAGTTCATGTCAGCATCAAGCGCGTTTCACGACACATTCGGCCGCGACGCATTCGGCAACTACGGCCGGCCCGGCGGCGGTGCATCCGTTGGCGATCTCAACCCAGGCAGCCGGCCCGGCTCCGTCCTGCAAGGTGCGGCGGACCACGGACCGCGGGCGCAAGGGGCCAAGCAGGCGCCGCTCAGGCTCACCAGGCGGGGACGCTTTGTCTTCATTGGGGTGCCGCTGATCCTGCTGGCCGCACTCATCCTGTCGTTCAGCGGCTTCCTCAACGCCCCTGCCAAGGCCGCGGAGTCCGCCGCCGAACTGTCGCTGACCCCGACCGTGTCCGTTACGGTGCAGCCCGGTGAGTCCCTCTGGGCCATCGCCGAAACCGTGGCGCCGGAGCGGGATCCCCGCGACGTCGTCGCCGACATCATCCAGTTGAACAACCTGGAGGCAGCGCGTGTCGTGCCGGGCCAGGCGCTCTACATCCCGTCCAAGTAGCGCGGTCCATCCGTCACAGTTTCGGGGCCCGCAGCGATCTCACTTAAACTAGTGAAGTGACTGACCAGTTAGAGCGCCTGAACCGACTTCCCCTCCGGACGAACCTGCGCGGACTGACGCCGTACGGCGCGCCGCAGCTGGACGTCCCCATCCTGCTCAACGTCAATGAGAACACCCACGGTGTCCCGGCTGACGTGCGCGCGGCCATCACCGAGGCCGTCACGATCGCCGCGGCCGGCCTGAACCGCTATCCGGACCGGGAATTCACGGAACTGCGCGAAGCCCTGGCGGAATACCTCGGCCACGGACTGGGGGCGGAGAACATCTGGGCCGCGAACGGCTCCAATGAAGTGCTCCAGCAGATCCTCCAGGCCTTCGGCGGCCCGGGCCGCACCGCCCTGGGCTTCCCTCCCACTTACTCTATGTACCCGCTGCTTGCTGCCGGTACGGACACCGGGTACATCGTCGGCGTCCGCGCCGACGACTACGGCCTGAGCGCCGAGTCCGCCGCCCGCCAGGTCCGCGAACTCCAGCCGAACATCGTCTTCCTGTGCTCCCCGAACAATCCCACCGGAACCGGGCTTGGCCCGGACGTTGTGGAAGCCGTCTACGCTGCAGGTGAAGCCAGCCAGACCATCGTGATCGTCGACGAGGCCTACCACGAGTTCGCCCACGACGGCACGCCCAGCGCCCTCGCCCTGCTGCCCGGCCGGGAACGGCTGATCGTCTCGCGCACCATGAGCAAGGCCTTCGCCCTCGCCGGCGCCCGGGTGGGCTACATGGCGGCAGCGCCCGAGGTGGCGGACGCCCTGCGCCTGGTCCGGCTCCCGTACCACCTCTCGGCCGTCACCCAGGCGACGGCCCTGGCCGCTCTGCACCACCGGGTCGCGCTGATGGCCGACGTCGAGGACATCAAGCGCCAGCGGGACCGGATCGTCTCCGAACTGCAGCGGATGGGCCTCAAGCCGGCCGCCTCCGACTCGAACTACGTCTTCTTCGGCGGCCTCGACAATCCGCACGAGGTTTGGCAGGGCCTGCTCGACGCCGGCGTGCT
Source organism: Arthrobacter sp. (assembly GCA_036390955.1). Lineage (GTDB taxonomy): Bacteria > Actinomycetota > Actinomycetes > Actinomycetales > Micrococcaceae > Arthrobacter. The sequence goes on along the minus strand of DASWAW010000456.1, from coordinate 5,889 downwards.
CATCCGCGACGTGGGGATTCCCGGGCACCTGCGCGTCACGGCGGGGACTGAGACGGAAACCACAGCCTTCCTCGAAGCCCTCGAACGGATCCTGGCCGGCCGCGCAGTACAGCCCGCCTAGACTTAACGCTGGACATCCACCCCGCCTGAACGCCGGGCACCGTCGTCATCCAAAGGACACCCACATGAGCAACACCGGATCAACCGCTGCCGAGGGCCGGACCGCACGCATGGAACGGACCACCAGCGAGTCATCCGTGCTGGTCGAGATCAATCTGGACGGCACCGGCGTCTCGGACATCAGCACCTCGGTCCCGTTCTACGACCACATGCTGACGGCGCTGAGCAAGCACTCGCTGATCGATATGACGGTCAAGGCCACCGGCGACACTCACATTGACGTCCACCACACCGTCGAGGACGTTGCCATTACCTTCGGCGAAGTCCTGCGCACGGCGCTCGGCAATAAGGCCGGGATCCGCCGGTTCGGCGAGGCCACTGTTCCCCTCGACGAGGCCCTCGCGCACGCCGTCGTCGATGTCTCCGGCCGCCCGTACCTCGTGCACGGCGGAGAGCCCGCGGGCCAGGAATACCACCTGATCGGCGGACACTTCACCGGTTCCCTGACCCGCCACGTCTTCGAGGCGATCACCCTGCACGCCGGCATCTGCCTGCACATGAACGTCACCGCCGGCCGGGACCCGCACCACATTGTCGAGGCCCAGTTCAAGGCGTTCGCGCGTGCCCTGCGCGCCGCCGTCGAACCGGACCCCCGCGTCAAGGGCATCCCCTCCACCAAGGGTGCGCTGTGACCGGCAAGGTGCTCAGGGACGGCGCCATCATCAACCCCGACGCCGGCCGGAAGCCGCCCTCGCCCGAGGGCAAGCCCACCGTCACGGTGCTCGACTACGGCTCCGGCAACATCCGCTCCGCCGTCCGCGCCCTCGAACGCGCCGGTGCCGAGGTGATCCTCAGCTCCAAGCCGGAGGACGTGCTCAACGCCGATGGCCTTGTGGTCCCCGGGGTCGGTGCGTTCGAGACAGTGATGCGCGAACTCAAAGCCGTTGACGCCGTCCGCATGATCGGACGCCGCGTCGCCGGCGGCCGTCCCGTGCTGGCCATCTGCGTCGGCCTCCAGGTGCTGTTCGAATCCGGCGTCGAGCACGGCACGGAAGCCGAAGGCATGGGGGAGTGGCCAGGCAAGGTCGAGCTCCTCCCCGCCGCCGTGGTGCCGCACATGGGCTGGAACACGGTGTCGGTTCCGGAGGGCTCCCGGCTGTTCGCCGGTGTCGAGGACGAGCGCTTCTACTTCGTCCACTCCTACGGAGTCCAGCACTGGGATTTCGACGTCATCCAGCCGCGGATGACAGCGCCGCTCGTCACCTGGTCCGAGCACGGTGCGCCGTTCATTGCGGCCGTGGAAAACGGCCCGCTGTGCGCCACCCAGTTCCACCCCGAGAAGTCCGGCGACGCCGGCGCCCGCCTGCTGCGCAACTGGGTGGAAAGCCTGCCGGGCCGATCCGGGAAACCGGCAGCCACGGCTCCGGAGGCTTCGACCCCCGAAGCCGCAGCTGCGGAAGCCCCCGCCGCGGAAGCCTCAACCCCGGAAGCCGGGACCGCCTAGATGGTGTGGTCCGTCGTGCTGATGGGGCTCGCCGGCCTGCTGGTCGGCGGGGGGCTCTCGTTCCGCCAGCAGAAAAGCCCGCGCTGGGTCCAGATCGTGTTCTACGTCCTGGCCGGGATGGCGTTGCTCGCCGCCTACCTCCTGACGCTGCCCGCCGCCTGACGCCCCGCAGCGCCCACCACCCCTCCCGTCCCTGAAGAGCTGAGGATCCACAATGACCACCGAAACCCCGCTGCCCGTGCTGGAGCTGCTGCCCGCCGTCGACGTCGTCAATGGCCGGGCCGTCCGCCTCGTCCAGGGCGAGGCCGGCAGCGAAACGAGCTACGGCACGCCCCTGGAAGCCGCGCTCAACTGGCAGCAGCAGGGGGCCGAATGGGTGCACCTCGTGGACCTCGACGCTGCCTTCGGCCGGGGTTCCAACGCTGAACTGCTCCGCGAAGTCGTCGGCCGGCTCGACATCAAGGTGGAGCTCTCCGGCGGCCTGCGCGACGACGAATCGCTCGAGAAGGCGCTGGACCTCGGCGTCGCCCGCGTGAACCTGGGCACCGCGGCGCTGGAGAACCCGGAGTGGACTGCCCGGGTGATCGAGCGCTTCGGCGACAAAATCGCCGTGGGGCTTGACGTCCGCGGCACGACCCTCGCGGGCCGTGGCTGGACCAAGGAGGGCGGCGACCTTTGGGACGTTCTGGAGCGCCTCGAAGAGGCAGGCTGCTCCCGCTATGTGGTCACCGACGTCACCAAGGACGGCACGCTCCAGGGCCCCAACGTCGAACTGCTGCGCCAGATGGTGGAGAAGACCGGAAAGCCCGTGGTCGCTTCCGGCGGGATTTCCAGCCTGGACGACCTTAAGGTGCTGCGGTCCCTCGTGCCGCTCGGCGTTGAAGGCGCCATCGTCGGCAAGGCCCTCTACAACGGCAACTTCACGCTGCCCGAGGCCCTCGACGTCGCCGGCCGCCGCTAGCGGGTCCGCAGCATGGAGCACCAGCCTGCCGGCGACAGCGCCGCTGACCGCCCGGCCCCGACACGCCACCTGCCCGGCCACATCGCGGCGGCCCTCGCCGGCGCCGGCGGGGCCTCCGACTCGGCGGGCCGGCCCTGGGCCGGGCGCAGCCTCAGCGGCGAAGACGCCAGGATCCACAATTTCGAGGACGACGACGGCGCGCCCGACGCCGGATACCTCACCGCGCTGGCGGCCCTCGCGGCCGGCGACGGCGACGAGGCCGCTGTGGTGGCGGCGCTGGCCACGGCACGGGTCTTTGTGCCGATCCTCGCCACACTCGCCGAAGAAGGCGAGGGTGCCGGCGGGCTGCACGCCGACAAACAAGCGGACATGGCCCTCGTGACACTCAAGGCCCCGGACGGCCGGACAGCGATGCCCGCGTTCACGTCCGCCGCCGCACTTGCGGCCTGGCACCCGGAGGCCCGCCCGGTGGCGGTCTACGCTGCCCGCGCGGCACTCTCTGCGGTCGCCGAGGGCGCCGATCTGCTCGTGCTCGACCCGGGCTCCCCGGTCACGTTCGTCGTGCGCCGGCCCGCGGTGTGGGCCCTGGCGCAGCAGCGGGACTGGACGCCGTCGTACGCGGATCCCGAGCTCGCCCGGAGCCTCGGCGAGGCCGCGGTTGGCTTTCCCGCCGTCCGCCGTGTTGAAATTCATCCAGGCGGTGGAGTCGCCTCGGTTGCGGCCGATGGGCGGCAGCTGCCGGGCGGGGGCTCCGGCCCGGAACTCAGGGTGCTGCTCTACCTTGAAGACGGGCTCGACGCCGCCGGCGTCCAGTCCATCGTGTCCGGTCTCAACGATGCCTGGGCACGGAATGAAGTATTTGCTGAGCGGGTTGACTCTATCGAGGTCAAATTGCAGCGCGCAGCACAGTAGCTGACGGCCAGCGGGAGAGATCCTGGTGCTGCCGGGGGCAGTACCAAAAAGGATGTAGTCCGTGAATTTCGCGCTTTACCGCGAGCTGCTGGCCGTTCGGCCGATCAGGCGGCTCCTGCTAGTGGGGATGGTTGCCCGCATACCGCACTCTGCGGCGGGGGTCCTGCTGACCCTGCACATAGTCCTGACCCTCGGCCAGGGCTATGCGGCCGCCGGGGCCGCTGCCGCTGTGATGACGATTGGCATTGCCGTCGGGGCACCCTGGCGCGGGCGGCGCGTCGACACCGTGGGCCTACGACGGGCCCTCATCCCGTCCGTCATTTCCGAAGCTGTCATCTGGTCGGTGGTGCCGCACGTGTCCTACGAGGTGCTGCTCCCGCTCGTGTTCGTCGGCGGCCTGCTGACGCTGCCGATCTTCAGCGTGGTGCGCCAGTCCCTCGGTGTCCTCGCCACGGGGGAGCAGCGCCGCACTGCCTTCGCCCTGGACGCCATCTCCACCGAACTTGTCTTTATGATTGGCCCCGCCGCCGGTGCCCTTGCCGCGACCGCCGGATTCTCGGTCCTGGGGCTCACCATCGTCGGCATCGCCACCTCCGTCTCCGGGCTCTTCCTGATGTGGTTCAACCCGCCGACCCGCAGCGCCGAGTCCGACGCCGAGCCGGCTGCCGTGTTTGAGTCAAGCCAGCAGGAAGCCGCCGAGGTTGCCGTCGTTGCGGCCGCCCCGGCCCACCTGAACGAAGCCGCCGCCGAGTTCGCCCCGCTCGCCGCCGCCGGGGAACGGCGCCAGGAACGCGCCGGGCTGCGGCACAGGGTCATCCACAATTTCGCCTGGTTCACCGCCGCCGTGGCCGCCGTCTTCGCCGTGGCTGCCGGGGCCGGCATGGTGCTCAGCGGAACCGACGTCGGGATCGTTGCGGCCCTTGAAACCGGCGGCCACCAGGCTGAGATCGGCCTGGTGTTCCTGTTCTGGTGCGCGGCCTCGGTGGTCGGCGGACTGATCTACGGCGCCATGCACAGGCCCATTTCGCCGGTCCTGCTTCTCCTCGGCATGTCGGCCCTGACGATTCCGATGGCCTTCGCGCAGGACACCTGGACGCTCAGCCTGCTCTCGCTGCTCCCGGGCCTGTTGTGCGCACCGGTGCTGTCGGCGGCCTCGGAGAAGGTCGCCGAACTAGTCGACGAGCGGCGCCGCGGAGAGGCCATGGGCTGGTACGGCTCGGCCCTCACCGGCGGCGTGGCTCTCGGCGCACCGCTCGCCGGGGTCTTCATCGACGGCGTTGGCGCCTCGTCCGGATTCGTGGCCGTGGGGGTGGGCGGTGTGCTGCTGTGCCTGGTTGGGCTTGTCCTGCAGCACCGCCGCCGGCGCCGCATCGCTGCTGCCTGACCGGCGCTCCCTCGTTGCTGCCGCGGCGGCGGCCGCCCGCCGCTGCCTGGCCGGGGTGCCTCGCCGCTGCGTGGCCGGTGCCGCCCGCACGGCCTCTGCGTTAACGAGGCGGCGGGCGGACCGATATGGTCCGCCCGCCGCATTGTGACTGGATTGCTGGTGGTGCCTAGTTAACGGGGCCGGTGTACTTCTCGCCCGGGCCCTTGCCCGGCGCGTCCGGAATGATGGATTCCTCGCGGAAGGCCAGCTGCAGGGACCGCAGTCCGTCGCGCAAGGGTCCGGCGTGCTGGGAACCGATCTCGGGCGCAGCGGCGGTAACCAGGCCGGCAAGGGCCGTGATCAACTTGCGGGCCTCGTCAAGGTCCTTAAGCTCTTCGGCGTTCTCCTCGGCGGCGAGGCCAAGCTTCACGGCGGCGGCACTCATGAGGTGCACAGCGGCGGTGGTGATGACCTCGATCGCGGGCACCTCGGAGATGTCGCGGATCTGCTGTGAGACGTCGCCCTGGGCGCTGGCGGGCTCGTAAACGTGGGAATTACTGTCTGAAGTGCTCATGCTGGTAAGCTTGTCACAGACCGACTGATTGTCGTTATTTCGCTCCAGTTCCACTGTCTTTCAGTAACACTGTCTTTCAGTAAAACTGCAGCGGCATGACAGCCGGAACCCGTCTGCAACCAACATGCCCGTCATGCAGGTGCGCCGGACGGGATTTCTTCTGTAGAATCGACTTTCAGTTTGCAAGCGGAGTTCTCTCCCACCCGCGTCAACCGCTCTCCTTCGGGAAGCTTCGCAAGAAGCAAGGTTGCCGGGTACCTGGTCGGGCATTCTTCCCGGGCGTCAGCCCAGGCAGGATGCATGCCGCCTCACACGAGGCAGGCAGCTCCGATCTTCGAGGCCTTCGATTGCTCCGGCAATTGGGGGCCTTCTCTTTTTGCCGGTGGAATACCCCTCACGAACACAGGAGCTTTAACATTAGCGAGCCAAGAATCAATGAGCGTATCCGCGTCCCC
>DASWAW010000455.1:0-6401 GCA_036390955.1 Arthrobacter sp. | reverse complement strand
GGCCTGCCGACGGCTACGTCAGCGGGCGTCTCCCGGCACCTGGAAAAATTGTATGTGATGCACTTCATATAGCGTTGCTATAGGTGCTAGGGTAGCGGTTATGAGTTTCGATGGCCAGCTTCCGCCAAAGACGCGGCTGCTGCGTGCGGCGGCGGAGTTGCTGGCCAACTCCGCCGGAGGCGCGGTATCCACCCGCCAGATCACCCAGCTGGCCGGCGTCACCGCCCCGACCCTCTATCACCACTTCGGTGACAAGGAAGGCCTGTTCGACGCCGTCGTCGCGGCGGGTTTTGAGGAGTACGTGGCGGGCGAACGCGACTTCGCGCCGTCCGGACTACCGCTGGAAGATATCCGGCGGATGTGGGACAACCACGTGCAGTTTGGGCTCAAGCAGCCGGAACTGTACCTGGTCATGTTTGGCAATATCCGCCCGGAGAGCCGCCCGGCCGTCGTCGCCGACGCCGAGGGCCTGATGGAGGAAATGTTGAACAAGGCCGCCGTCGCCGGCCACCTCAACGTTCCTCCGCGGGAGGCGGCCAGGAGCATCCTGGCTGCCAACGTCGGGGTGACGCTCATGCTCATCACGGAAAAGGCGCCCGAGCGCAATCTCGAGCTGTCTGCCATGACCCGCGACGCCATGATCTTTGCGGTGTCCTCGGACCAGGCCAAGAACAGCGACCCCGAGGATTCCGGGAAATCGTCAGTGGTTGTGGCGGCGATCGCCTTGAACGCGGCACTGCAGGCATCGCACTCGGACCAGCTCTCCAGCTCGGAACTCAAGCTTTTCCTCGAATGGCTCCACCGGATCTCCATCAGCTCCACCAGCTAGCTTCGCGAAATCATCGGACCATCCTGCGGTGCAGCAGGAATGACGGTTAGGAAATCACATGGCAACAGACACAGTTGCAAAACCCCGCACCAGCGTGCGGGTGGGCGTCCAGAAGTTCGGGACGTTCCTGTCCGGAATGATCATGCCCAACATCGGCGCGTTCATCGCCTGGGGCATTATTACCGCGCTCTTCATCCCGGCGGGCTTCCTGCCCAACGAGGATCTCGCCAAGCTCGTGGGGCCGATGATCACCTTCCTGCTGCCGCTTCTGATCGGCTACACCGGCGGCCGGATGGTCTACGGCGTGCGCGGCGGGGTCGTGGGCGCGGTGGCCACCACGGGCGTCATCGTCGGCACGGACATCCCCATGTTCATTGGCGCCATGATGCTCGGCCCCCTCACGGCCTGGCTCATGAAGAAGCTGGACAAGATCTGGGAAGGCAAGGTCAAGCCGGGCTTCGAGATGCTCATCGACAACTTCTCAGCCGGCATCCTGGCCGCCGCCATGGCCGTCGTCGGCATGCTCGTGGTCGGCCCGGTGGTGAAGGCCTTCAGCGACGGCGCCAGCAAGGTCGTCGAATTCCTCGTCCTCAACGGCCTCCTGCCCTTCACCAGCATCTTCATCGAGCCCGCGAAGGTCCTGTTCCTGAACAACGCCATTAACCACGGCATCCTCACTCCGCTGGGAACACAGCAGGCGCTCGAGCAGGGCAAGTCCATCCTGTTCCTGCTCGAGGCCAACCCCGGTCCGGGCTTTGGAATCCTGCTCGCCTACTCGATCTTCGGCACGGGACTGGCCAAGGCGTCCGCGCCGGGCGCGGCCCTGATCCAGTTCGTCGGCGGCATCCATGAGATCTACTTCCCGTACGTGCTCATGAAGCCCATCATGATCCTCGCCGCCATCGGCGGCGGCATGACCGGCATCTTCACGCTCGTGGTCACCGGCGCCGGGCTCCGGTCGCCGGCGGCGCCAGGCAGCATCATCGCCGTCTACGCCGCCACCGCACGCGACAGCTACGTCGGCGTGACACTCTCCGTGCTGTTCGCCACCACCGTGTCCTTCCTGATCGCCTCGGTGATCCTGAAAGCCAGCAAGACCCCGGTGGGTGCCACCGAGGAAGAAGCCCTTGGCGCTGCCACCGCCCGGATGGAGGAAATGAAGGGCAAGAAGAGCTCAGTGTCCTCCCTGCTCACGGGGTCCGGTGCTACGGCCGGTGCTGCCTCCGGCGGCGTCGCGGTCCTGGCCGGCCCGGTCAAGAACATCGTCTTTGCGTGCGACGCCGGCATGGGCTCCAGCGCGATGGGCGCCTCGGTGCTGCGGAACAAGATCAAGGCTGCCGGCTTCCCGGACGTCAAGGTCACCAATTCCGCGATCGCGAACCTCAGTGACACGTACGACGTCGTCATCACGCACCAGGACCTGACCGAACGGGCCAAGCCCGCCACCGCCAGTGCCGTGCACGTGTCCGTGGACAACTTCATGAACAGCCCGCGGTACGACGAGATCGTGGAGCTGGTCAGGTCAAGCAACACGGAGCCGGGGACCGACGCTCCGGCCGCAGCGCCTGCCGCCGTCGCAGCCCCCGCCGCCGTCGAAACGCCGGAAGCGCCGGAGGAAACCGGTCCCGCCGGAATTCTCGTGGCGGAAAGCGTCGTCCTCAACGGCACGGCAACCAGCCGTGACGCCGCCATCGACGAGGCCGGCCGGCTCCTGCTGGACCGCGGCGCCGTCGACGCCGGCTACCTTGACGCCATGCACGAACGCGAGGAATCCGTCTCCACCTACATGGGCAGCTTCCTCGCCATCCCGCACGGCACCAACGCCGCCAAGGATCACATCATGAAGTCCGCGGTCTCCGTTATCCGCTACCCGGACGGCATCGACTGGAACGGGAAAGAAGTGAAGTTCGTGGTCGGCGTCGCCGGGATCAACAACGAGCACCTGCACATTCTGTCCTCGATCGCCAAGGTCTTCACCAACAAGGCCCAGGTGGCGCAGCTTGAAGCGGCCACCACGGTTGAGGAAGTCCTGGCCCTGTTCGGAAAGGTCAATTCATAGTGAAGGCTGTTCATTTCGGAGCCGGAAATATCGGGCGCGGGTTCGTCGGGCTGCTGCTGCACGACGCGGGGTATGAAGTGGTGTTCGCCGATGTCGCGGAGGACCTGATCACCGAGCTGGCCGCCGCGGACAGCTACCAGGTCCACGAGGTGGGGGAGCACCCCACCGTCCGCACGGTGGAGAACTTCCGCGCGCTGAACTCCAGCAACCAGGAGGCGGACGTCGTCGCGGAGATCGCGACGGCGGACATCGTCACCACCGCCGTCGGGCCGCACATCCTCAAGTTCGTGGCCCCGGTCATCGCCAAGGGGATCGCGGCCCGGGCCGACGGACTGGCCCCGCTGCAGGTGATGGCGTGTGAGAACGCCATCAACGCCACGGACATCCTGAAGTCCGAGGTGTCGGCCCAGTGGGACGCGGCTGCGGGATCCCTCGATGACAAGGCGGTCTTCGCGAACACGGCGGTGGACCGGATCGTACCCAACCAGGAGGCCGGGCAGGGCCTGGACGTCACGGTGGAGACGTTCTACGAATGGGTCATCGACCGGACTCCGTTCGGTACCGCGGCGCCGGTCATTCCGGGGGCCACATTCGTGGACAACCTGGAGCCGTATATCGAGCGGAAACTGTTCACCGTGAACACCGGGCATGCCGCGGCAGCGTACTTCGGTTTTGAGGCCGGGCTCGGGAAGATTTCCGAAGCCATGGCCGACCAGGACGTCGCCGCCGACGTGCGCGCCGTCCTGGACGAAACGAAAGAGCTGCTGGTAGCCAAGCACGGCTTCAACCGCGACGAGCAGGAAGCCTATGTCCAGAAGATCTTGGGCCGCTTCTCCAACCCGCACCTGCCGGACACCGTGAACCGGGTGGGGCGGGCGCCGTTGCGCAAGCTCAGCCGCCACGAGCGCTTCATCGGCCCGGCCGCGGAGCTGTCCGAACGCGGGATCGTCCCGGAGGCGCTGCTGGGCGCGATCGCCGCGGCCCTGCGCTTCAACGACCCGGCCGATGCCGAGGCCGTGGAGCTGGGGCAGATCCTGGCATCCTCGACCCCCGACGAGGCCACCGCGAAAATCACGGGCCTCGCCCCGGACCATCCGCTGTTCCCGGCCGTCTCCGCCCTCGTGGAGGACGCCAAGACCGCCGTCTGATCCGTATAATCGCCGAAGCATAGCCGCCGACGCCGGAGCTCACCTGAGCCCCGGCGTCGGCGTATTTAAGCCCCCCAATTGACTATTAGGGCACCTAACAATTAGGCTACCTAACTATGAACGCCAGTGAACCGGCCGGCCCCGGCCATACCGCCCCCGACGGCCCCGCCCCTGACGGCCCCGCCCTTGCCGCCCTCGCCCAGGACTTCCGCGAGGCCCTCCGCCACAGCATTTACCTTGTCCGGCGCCTCGACGCCGACGGTGAGCTCAGCGCCGCCCAGCTCAGCACCCTCAAAATGCTGATGGACGACGCCGACGCGTCCGGTGGGCACAGCGGTGCGCGGGTGGGCGAAATTGCCCGGAACCTCGGCGTCAAAGTCCCCAGCGCCACCGAACAGATCATCAAACTCGAGCGCGCCGGCCTCGCCCGCCGGGAACCGGATCCCAAAGACTCCCGCGCTGTCCGGGTGACCCTCACCGGGGCGGGCCGCGCCGCCGTCGAATCCGCCAACGAGCGCCGCAACACGGTCATGGCCGGAATCCTCTCGTCGCTTTCGGACGGGGACCGCGCTGCCCTCGCGGCCGCCCTGCCTGTCATCGGCAGGATCAACGCGACCCTCCAGGCCTGACCTCCAACCGAAGTTCCCAACCATTTTTAGGAGTGCCCCCATGCACGGCCAGTACGCCGACACCCTGCCGGCAGCCGAAGTTACCCTTGAGGCTGAGAAGGCCTCGCTTCTTAAACAGCCGAAGGCGGTGTGGGCGACGGCTCTCGCAGCGGTGTTCGCGTTCATGGGCATCGGCCTGGTGGACCCCATCCTGCCGGCCATCGCCAAGAACCTCGACGCCTCGCCGAGCCAGGTGTCGCTGCTCTTTACGAGCTATTTCCTGGTGACCGCCGTCGCCATGCTCATCACGGGCTACGTCTCATCCCGGATCGGCGGCAAGCGCACGCTGCTTATCGGGCTCGCCGTGATCGTTGTCTTTGCCTCGCTCTCCGGCACGTCCGGCAGCGTGGCTGAGCTCATCGGCTTCCGCGCCGGCTGGGGACTGGGTAACGCTTTGTTTGTGGCCACGGCGCTGGCAGTGATTGTCGGAGTGGCGAGCGGAGGTGCCGGCACGGCGATCATCCTCTATGAGGCCGCCCTCGGCCTGGGCATTTCCCTCGGTCCGCTCCTGGGCGCGCTGCTTGGCGGCTGGCAGTGGCGCGCGCCGTTCTTCGGCACCGCCGTGCTGATGGCCGCCGCGTTCCTTGCGCTTATTGCCCTGCTGCCCAAGACCCCGCTGCCGGAGCGGAAGGTCCGGCTCCGCGATCCGCTCCTTGCGCTCGGGCACAGGGGACTGCGGACGACGGCGGCCAGCGGCCTGTTCTACAACTACGGCTTCTTCACCATCCTGGCCTTCACGCCCTTCATCCTGGGCATGGACGCCTACGGGATCGGCGGGGTGTTCTTCGGCTGGGGCGTCGCCGTTGCCGTCTTCTCCGTGTTTGCCGCCCCCGTGCTGCAGAACCGGTTCGGGGCCGTCCGGGTCCTCACCGGCACCCTGGCCCTGCTGATGCTGGACCTTGTGGGGCTGGGCCTGGCCGCCGGACACTCGGTGCCCGCCGTCGTCGTCCTCGTGGTCATTTCCGGGGCGCTCCTGGGCGTCAACAACACCATCTACACGGAGCTGGCCATGGGTGTTTCCGATTCGCCGCGGCCGGTTGCCTCCGCCGGGTACAACTTTGTGCGGTGGATGGGCGGCGCCCTTGCGCCCTTCGCCGCGGCGCAACTGGGCGAGCACTTCGGACCGCAGGTGCCCTTCTTTGCGGGCGCGCTGGCCATGGTGGCGGCGATTGCGGTGGTCCTCGGCGGACGCCGGTACCTGATGGCGCACGAGCCGCACGTGGTCTAGCTGCCCTGCGCCCCCGTGCCCGCCAAAACGCCCATGCTCCTGCGGAACATGGGCGTTTTCGTCACCTCGGGAGCCGTAAGGGCGCGCGGCATGTGCGGCTCAGCCCTTGGCTGACGCCTTCGCGGAACCCTTCGGGACAAAGAGGGTCTCGGCGTGCTCCAGCGACATTCCGTTGGTCTCCGGCACCTTGAACTTCACGAAGAAGAAGGACGCCGCCGCGAACATCGCGTACATGGCGTAGGTCAGCGGCAGGGAGGCCGCCGCCATGACCGGGAAGCTCAGGGTGATGGCGAAGTTGGCGACCCACTGGGCGGCCGCGGCCAGGCCCAGGGCGCGGGCGCGGATCCGGGACGGGAAGATCTCACCCAGCAGCACCCACACCAGCGGGCCCCAGGAGGCGCCGAAGCTGATCACGAAGACATTGGCGGCAACCAGCGCGGCCGGACCCCACGCGCCGGGCAGCGAAATC
>DASWAW010000454.1:0-3386 GCA_036390955.1 Arthrobacter sp. | reverse complement strand
CGGGCCGATACGTCCCGGCGCCTAGCGCGGGTTCGGGGTCAGCCCCATGAGTGAAACAAGCTCGTCCGCTGCCCGTCGAACGTCATCATTGATGACGGTGTGGTCGAACTCCGGTTCAGCGGCAAGTTCTAGTTTAGCGGTTTCCAGCCTCTGCTGCTGTTCTTCTGCTGTTTCCGTGCCGCGGCCCACGAGGCGGCGGACCATTTCGTCCCAGCTGGGGGGCGCCAGGAAGACAAACTGGGCCTCCGGGACGGCCTGTTTGACCTGCCGTGCGCCCTGCAGGTCGATCTCCAGGAGGACCGACCGGCCGTCGGCGATCGCGGCGTCCACGCTGCTGCGCAGGGTGCCGTAGCGGTTGCGGCCGTGCACGACGGCCCACTCCAAAAGTTCCCCGTTCTCAACGAGGGCATCGAATTCCTCGGCTGACTTGAAGAAGTAGTGGACGCCGTCGATCTCGCCGGGCCGCGGCGGCCGGGTCGTCGCGGAGACGGAAAGCCAGACGCCGGGATAGTTGTCCCGGATGTAGGTGGACACGGTGCCTTTACCAACAGCCGTCGGGCCGGCGAGGACTGTCAGTCCGGGTTTGTTGCTCACATATTCCTTCAGGCGGGGTTTGGAGTCAGCGCGGCGGACCGGGCTGTTTGTCGTCTATAAAATCTACCAGCGCCCGGCGCTGGTGAATTCCCAGGCCGCGGACCCGGCGCGAGGCCGCAATACCAAGCTGTTCCATGATGGCCGCGGCTCGCACCCGCCCGATGCCCGGGAGCGCCTCGAGCAGTTCCACAATCCGCATCCGGGCGATCGCGTCGTCCGTTTCCCCGGCGCTGAGCAGTTCCGAGACCGACAGCTCCCCCGTCTTGAGCCGGTCCTTGGCTGTGGCCCGGGTGGTCCTGGCGGCGGCGGCCTTGCCCAGGGCATCGGCACGCTCCTGCGGAGTGAGGGGTCGCAAGCTCACTGAATGCCTCCGTGCATTGTCGGGCGGACCGCGCAAACGGCCCGGCCGGACGGGCCGTACAGCACCCCGGCCGGTACCGCGGACATGTCCTGAACCTACCGTCTCGGCGAGGCAGAAATCAATGGACAAGTTCGGTGCCGTGGGCCGCCGGAACGGCCGACGGCGGTGCGGCTCCGGCCAGGCGGTGCCGTCAGCAGTGCCGGGCCCGCCTGCCTCCGGGGGTAATCCACCTAGGCCGCGCGCAGCTCCTCGAGGGTGCGCCGGGCGGCGTCCTGCAGGTCCTGGATCCGCGGTCCGGCGCCAAGAATGTCCCGGCTGGAGGTCCCGAGCACCTGGCCGTAGGCGCTGCCGAAGGTGCGGCGCAGGTCAGCTGCCGTCGCGCCCTGCGCTCCGAGCCCCGGGGCGAGGATTGGTCCGCGCACCGCGGCGAGGTCCAGGTCAAGGTCCGTGAGCGCGGAGCCGACGGTCGCTCCGACGACGAGTCCGGTGGACCCCAGCTCCCCCGCATACCGCTGGTTCTCCGCCGCCGCCGCCCGGACGATCCGGCGGGCCACGGAATCCGCGCCGCCGACGTGCTGGACGGAGGCGCCCTCGGGGTTGGAGGTCAGCGCCAGGACGAAGACGCCCCGGCCGGTCTGCGCCGCGAGGTCCAGGGCCGGACGGAGCGATTCGAAGCCCAGGTAGGGGCTCAGCGTGACCGAGTCGGCGGCCAGGGCTGACCCGTCCCGCAGCCAGGCGTCGGCGTAGGCGGCCATCGTGGAACCGATGTCGCCGCGCTTGGCGTCGGCAATGCTGAGGACGGAGGCCTCCGCCGCCGCGGCGAGGGTGCGTTCCAGCACGGCCATGCCCGCCGAGCCGTGCCGCTCATACAGCGCCACCTGGGGTTTGACCGCGGCAGCGAGCGAAGCCACGGCCTCCAGGACAGTGAGCGAGAAGCGCTCCAGACCGGCGACGTCGTCGTTCAGTCCCCAGCTCCGGAGCAGGGCCGGGTGCGGATCGATCCCGACGCACAACGGACCGCGGTCCGCCATGGCCCGGCCCAGCCGGGAGCCGAATGACTCCCGGCCGGCCGGGTCGGTTGGCGCAGCCTGCGGCATGCTGTCAGCGGGCATGCTGCGAGGCGGCTTCCTCGGACGCCGCGTCCTGCGAGACGCGTTCCTGCGTGACCCGTTCCTGCGAGGCAAACAGGGCCGCTGCGTGCTCCTGCAGGCTCGTGACCGACCACTCGTAGGTGCGCAGCGCCTCGATCGCCTGGACGGCGGCGTTGAACTCGGCCACCGTCGTGATGCAGGGGATGCCGATCGAGGTCGCGGCGGCACGCAGTTCGTAGCCGTCGCTGCGGGCTTCGCCGCCGGAGGGGGTGTTGAAGACCATGTCGATCTCCCCGGCGATGACGAGGTCCGCGATGGTGCCCTCGCCCTCGGCGCTGGAGCCCTCGGCGACCTTCCGGACCGGGGTGGCCTGGATGCCGTTGCGGCGCAGCACATCGGCGGTGCCGCCGGTGGAGACTATCTCGAAGCCGAGGTCGGAGAGCCGCTTCACTCCCATGATGACCGAGCGCTTGTCCCGGTTGGCCACGGAGACGAAGATCTTGCCTTCGGTGGGCAGGGCGTTGTTGGCCGCGGCCTGGCTCTTGGCGAAGGCGGTGTCGAAGTGCTTGTCGATGCCCATGACCTCGCCGGTGGAGCGCATTTCCGGCCCGAGCAGCGAATCCACCACCTTGCCCTCCGGGGTGCGGAAGCGGCTGAACGGCAGCACGGCTTCCTTGACCGAGACCGGCGCGTCCAGCGGCAGCGTGGACCCGTCGCCGGTTTCCGGCAGCATCTTGTAGGCGGTGCGGAGCTGGTTGATGGTGACGCCGGTGCCGATCAGGGCGGCCGCCTTCGCCATCTGCACACCGGTCGCCTTGGAGACGAACGGCACCGTGCGGGAGGCCCGCGGGTTGGCCTCCAGGACGTAGAGGACGTCGGAGGCCAGGGCGAACTGGATGTTGATCAGGCCGCGGACCCCCACGCCCTCGGCGATCGCCAGCGTGGCGGTGCGGACCCGCTCCAGCACGTTGTTGCCCAGGGTGATCGGAGGCAGCACGCAGGCCGAGTCACCGGAGTGGATGCCGGCCTCCTCGATGTGTTCCATGATGCCGCCGAGGTACATCTCGGTGCCGTCGTAGAGCGCGTCGACGTCGATTTCGACGGCGTCCTCGAGGAACCGGTCGATCAGCACCGGGTGCTCGGTGGTGATCTCGGTGGCGTTGGCGATGTAGCGCGAGAGGTTGGGCTCGTCGTAGACGATTTCCATGCCGCGGCCGCCGAGCACGTAGGACGGGCGGACCAGGACCGGGTAGCCGATCTCGTCGGCGATCTTCTTGGCGTCCTCGAAGGACACGGCGGTGCCGTTCTTCGGCGAGATCAGCCCGGCCTTGTCGAGAACC
>DASWAW010000453.1:0-7431 GCA_036390955.1 Arthrobacter sp. | reverse complement strand
TCAGGCCGCGGGCGTCAGGCCGCGCAGCCGTCCGGGCAGCGGAGCGTCTCCGGGCTGGAAGCGCAGTCCGCGCAGTAGAGCGTGAGCGTGCGGCAGGACGAGTTGGAGCAGTTCTCAAACTTGCTCGTGGGCGCGGAGCAGCGGACGCATTCGCCGATGGTCTTTGCGTCCCCGCTGAATTCAAGGTGCATGCGCTTGTCGAACACGTAGAGGGACCCTTCCCAGAGACCCTGGTCCTTGAAGGTCTCGCCGTACCGGACGATCCCGCCGTCGAGCTGGTAGACCTCTTTGAAGCCGCGGTTCACCATGAGGCTGGACAGCACTTCGCAGCGGATTCCGCCGGTGCAGTAGGTGACGACAGGTTTGTCCTTGAGCGCGTCGTACTTGCCGGAATCGAGTTCCTTGATGAAGTCGTGGGTCGTGGCCACGTCCGGGACGACCGCGTCCTTGAATTTGCCGATCTGGGCCTCGAAGCCGTTGCGTCCGTCGAAGAAGACGACCTCTTCACCGGACGCCTTCCGCGCTTCCACGAGCTGGTGGAGTTCCTCGGGATTGAGGTGCGTGCCGCCGCCGACAACGCCGTTGGCATCGACCTTGAGTTCCCCCGGGGCACCGAAGGACACGATTTCGTCGCGGACTTTGACGCTCAGCCGGGGGAAATCGGCGGCGCCGCCGTCGGACCACTTCACGTCGATACCGTGGAAGCCCTTGTATTCGCGGGTGGTCTTCACGTACTGCTTGACCGCGTTCAGCTCGCCGCCGACGGTCGCGTTGATGCCGTCCTTCGAGATGATGATGCGTCCCGTCAGTCCGAGTTTCTCGCAGAGGGCACGCTGCCAGAGCCGGACGGCGTCGGGGTCGGCCAGCGGGGTAAAGCCGTAAAAGAGCACAATTCTGTTCAAAGCCACGTTTTAAGGGTACTGGGTGGACCGACAGCCAAGGTCCGGGTGGCCGGCGGCGCGGTCCGGTCACAATTGCGTAAGCAAGGCCGCTTCCCGTACCCGGCCCCTGTTGCTTGTGGCGGGGCTGGAATACGCTCATCACATGAGTCTTGAGGCCATGGTTGCAGACACCACGCATCTGCTGGAAATCTGGGTCGCCGGCTGGGCCGGGTGCCGGGGATATGAGACACGCCGGGAGGGCCGGTTCCCTGCGGCCTTCAGGGCGGACACCACCCACGACTGGGAATACTTCGCCCACGACCCGTCCGATGCCGAGTTCGCGGCGCTGGCCGCTACCACCGCGGAAGTTCCCGCCCGGATCCTCACAATCCTCACAAATGACGTGCAGCGGTACTCATTCCTCGCCCAGCAACACGGGCTCAACGTCACGTCAGCCTCGCAGACCATGATGATCGTGGACATGGAAACCCAGGACGCCGAGGATCCATGGCTTCCGGACGATGATCTGCGCTGGGTGCCGTCCCGGGCGGACGGGGTCCACCACGCCGTGGTCTATGCCGGGGATGAAGTGGCGGCGAGCGGGCGCGTGTTTGTGGTGGACCACACCGCAATTTTCGACAAGATCGTCACGGAACCCGGGTACAAGCGCCGGGGCCTGGGCAGCTTCATCATGCGCGCCCTCGCCGCCCAGGCTTTCGAGCACGACGTCGAAAACGGGCTGCTGCTCGCGTCGCTCGACGGGCAGAAGCTGTACTCCCACCTCGGCTGGACCACCGTCAGCCACGTGCTGATGCTCTCCGCCTCGGACGAGGGCTCGGACCTCTCCGTGGGCTGAAGCCCCGGCGGGTCCCGTGCCGGCGGGTCCTGCGCCCCGGGCGATTTGAGGCCGGGTGAAAGAATGTACGAGTGAACCCACATGATTCCCTGATTCCGTTGCTGGGCCGCGGCCCGGACCCGGAACAGCTCCGTCATGTGCGCACCATCCCCGCCCGCCGGGCCGTGCACGCGCCCTGGCCCGGGTGGGCCCACCCCGATGTGGTGAACGCCTACGGTTCGCTCGGCATCCACGAGCCCTACCGCCACCAGATCCAGGCCGCCGAACTCGCCCACGCCGGCGAGCACGTCGTCATCGCCACCGGCACCGCGTCCGGAAAGTCGCTGGCCTACCAGCTGCCGGCGCTGGACGCGATCCACCGCTCCGAGCTGCGGGTCCTTGCCGATCCGGGCAAAATCCACGACGACGGCGCCGTGACCCTCTATCTGTCGCCCACCAAGGCCCTGGCGGCCGACCAGCTGGCTGCCATCCGGGCGCTGAAGCTCCCCACCGTCCGGGCCGAGACCTACGACGGCGACACCGACCCCGCATCCCGCCGGTGGATCCGGGACCACGCGAACTTCATCCTGGCCAACCCGGACATGCTGCACTTCGGGATCCTCCCCAACCACGCGTGGTGGGCACGGTTCTTCCGCCGCCTGCGCTACGTGGTGGTCGACGAGGCCCACAGCTACCGCGGCGTCTTCGGATCCCACGTCGCCAACCTGATGCGACGGCTGCGCCGGATCTGCGCCTACTACAGCCCGGACGGGTCCGGGCCGGTGTTCATCGCGGCCTCGGCCACGGCGTCCGAGCCCGGAACGTCCTTCGGCCGGCTCATCGGCGCACCGGTCCGTGCCGTATCCGAGGACTCCTCGCCCCACGGCTCCACGACCGTCGCGTTCTGGGAGCCCGCCCTGAGCGAGGTCCGCGGCGAGAACGGTGCCAAGGAACGGCGCACCGCCGTGGCGGAGACCGCGGACCTGCTGGCCAACCTGGTGTCCTCGCGGGTGCGGACCATTGCGTTCATCAAGTCCCGGCGCGGCGCCGAGACCATTGCCTCCATCACCAAGCGCCTCCTCGACGAGGTCGATCCCAGCCTGCCGCAACGCGTCGCGGCCTACCGTTCGGGCTACCTGCCGGAGGAGCGCCGGGCCCTGGAGAAATCGCTGCGCTCCGGCGAGCTGCTGGGCGTCTCCAGCACCTCGGCCCTGGAACTGGGGATCGACATCTCCGGGCTCGACGCCGTGCTGGTCGCCGGCTGGCCGGGGACCCGTGCGTCGTTGTTCCAGCAGATCGGCCGGGCCGGCCGGGCGGGGCAGGATGCCCTCGCCGCCTTCGTTGCGAGCGATGACCCGCTGGACACCTACCTGGTAAACCACCCCGAGGCGATCTTCGACGTCTCGGTGGAGGCCACGGTCTTCGACCCTTCCAATCCTTATGTGCTGGGGCCACACCTGTGCGCCGCCGCCGCCGAACTGCCGCTGGGGCACGCCGAGCTGGGCCTGTTCGGTGCCACGTCCGAGAAGTTGCTGGACCAGCTGGTGACCCAGGGATATCTGCGCCGGCGCCCTGCGGGGTGGTTCTGGACCCACCCGCAGAGCGCCGCGGCGATGGTGAACCTAAGGGCCGACGGCGGCGGGCCGGTGAGCATCGTGGACGCCGATACCGGCTCCCTGCTCGGGACCATGGATTCCCCGCAGACGCATTACCAGGCCCACACCGGTGCCATCTACGTCCACCAGGGCGAGAGCTACGTGGTGGAGGACCTGAACGAGGACGACCACTGCGTGATGGTGCGCCGGGCGAACCCGGATTACTACACCACCGCCCGGGATGTAACCCAGATCGAGGTGCTCGAAACGCAGCGCACCACCCAGTGGGGCGATGTGGCTGTGCATTTCGGCGACGTGAAAGTGACAACGCAGGTGGTCTCTTTCCAGCGCAAGGCGCTCATTTCGAATGAGATCCTCGGTGAGGAACCGTTGGAGCTGGGTGCCCGGGACCTGTTCACCAAGGCGGTCTGGTTCGTCATGGACAACCGATCGCTGACCGGCGCGGGTCTGATCGAGGCCCAGTTCCCGGGGGCCCTGCACGCCGCGGAGCACGCGGCGATCGGGCTCCTGCCCCTGGTTGCCTCCAGCGACCGCTGGGACATCGGCGGCGTGTCCACCGCCATCCACGCCGACACCGGGGTGCCAACCATCTTTGTGTACGACGGCCACCCCGGCGGGGCGGGCTTCGCCGAGCGCGGCTACGACAAGGCCCGGGTCTGGCTCGCCGCCACCCGCGACGCGATCAAGGCCTGCGAATGCGAGTCCGGCTGCCCGTCCTGTGTGCAGTCGCCCAAGTGCGGGAACAAGAACAACCCCCTCGACAAGGACGCTGCCGTGACCCTGATCGACGTGCTGCTCAAGGACGCGACGGACGTGATGCGCACCGGCCAGCCGGACCACGCCGCGACACCGCTGCAGGCGTAGCCGCCGCCGCGGCTTCACGGCGGCGGCCCTGCCCTGGCCAGTCCGGTGGCTCCACCCACGGGTGTGCGGACCTCGAGCTCCGTGCGGACCTGGACCGTGCTGCCCGAGCCTTCCGCGCAGCTGAGAATCCTCGCGTGATTCCGGTGTGCGACGTCTGCGGCGACGGCGCAGGGTTCTCCCGGGCTGATTCCCCGGGCTGCATCGGCGGCTGCAAGGGCGGCAAGATCGGCTGCCGCCGCTGCCCGGGAGGCCATCGCGGCCGACTGGGCCAGCAGCGCCATCAGGACCGCGGCGAGAACGACCACCAGCCCCAGCCCGAGGGCCAGAACGGTTCCGGCGCCCCGCTCCGGGTGCTCCGGGTGGGTTCCCGGAGCTGTCATGGCCGTCGAAGGCCGGCTCATGCGGCGATACCCTGCAGCTGGTCGCTCCACGTCGGGACAACCCGGGCCGCGGCTGAAGGTCCGGACCTTTCGCCCCGGGCCCACGCGCGGGCCGAGAGCGTCCAGGGAAGAAGCGACCCGACGGCACCGGGAACCCTGCCGGAAACCGTGACGGTGAGCCACTCGCCGTCGGACGCCACGGCCGATGCCGCTGAGTCACCCGCGAGCCGGCGGACGATGAGCTCCACTGCGCCGGCGTCCTCGCCCCGGGCCAGGGCGCGGGCACCGGCCCGGGCGGCTTCTTCCAGCCGCAACTGGGTGACTCCCGCCGCTGAACCGGCCAGCAGCAGCGCGAGCAGGAGCAGGACGGCGGGCAGTGCCACCGCGAATTCAGCCGTCACGGCCCCGCAGCTCGTTTCGGAGCAACTTCCCGGCCACCACCGCCAGGGCGCGGCCGCACGCCGGGACGCCGCAGTCCGCTTCGCTCCCCCGCCCGGCCATCCGTGGCTCATGGCAGGGCGAGCGCCGTGCGGATGAGGTTCAGCAGAAAGCCCCGGACCTCGTCACTGCGCATGATAAAGACGAGGATGCCGGCAAATCCCACCGCGGCCAGGGTGGCAATGGCGTACTCGGCCGTCGCCATCCCCCTCTCGGAGCCGAACAGCTTTCTGCGACGCGGGAACGGCGCAACAGCGGCGGCACCCGGATAGATCTCGCGGATCTCTGCGCCGTCCGTCTCGGAGCGGACGTTTTGGACCTGCTGGGCGTGCTGGACCCCGCGGGTGCCGGCAGGCGCGTTGTCTTGGACTGACATGGGCTTTCCTTTCCTTGGGTGCCGGCGGTACCGCCGGCTGTCCCTAGACTCTTCCGGCTGGCGCGGCGGCAGGTAAGGCGCTTTCCCGGCCAAGTGGAAAACTGCCCCCAATGGGGACTGTGGAGGAATGCTCCTCCCCTGCACCGCCTCCCACCCCACGGCGTCAGCCCGGCAGCATGGCCAGCAGCACCGGAACGACTCCCAGGCAGATGAAGGCCGGCAATGAACACAGGCCCAGTGGCACAACGAGCTTCACACCCAGGGCCGCTGCCTGTTTCTCCGCGGATCGGAATCGCTCACGGCGCATGCGGGCCGCCTGGGCGTAGAGGATGGCTGAGGACGGGGCTCCGGTGAGGGCTGCGAATCCCAGCGCCTGTCGGAGGGCGAGGAGTTCCGGCGACCGGACGTCGCAACCGCGCCAGGCCGTTTCCCAGTCCGCGCCAACGGCGAGCGCCGCGACGACCGGACGCAGCGGGCCACGGACGTCCGGGGCGGCGAGTTCGGCCACCAGAGCCAAGGCACGGCCAAGCCCGGCCCCCGCGTCAAGCATCGCGCCGATAAGTTCCAGCATCATTGCCACGTCGCCGATACCGGGTCCGCGGATTTCCCCGGCCGGCGTGTGGCCCGAGCTTGAGAGATATGAGTTTCCGCTGCCCGGGACAGGCTGCAGCTGGCGTCGGAGTCTCCGCCGGGACAGCCCACGCTCTGACGACGCCGTCACGGCGGCGACGGCCAGAATCGCAAGCACCGACAGGCCGGCCGCGTCGGCTGTCATGAGTGAAGTCCGACAGCGGCGCGGACGAGCCGCGCCGACCAGATCCGGCCTGCCGCGGTCAGCGCAAGACCCGCCGCGAGCGCCGCCACTCCGAGAGGGGTCCCCAGCAGGACCTCGACAGGGTCCACGCCCAGCAGTATGCCCAGGCCCACGCCCAGGAACGGCAGCCAGGTCAGCAGCCGGACGGTCGCGCGGGGCCCGGCCAACGCCGTCTGACGGGCGGCCTCGGCGTCGTCCTCGGCCTCGAGCTGGGCCGCGAAGCGGGTCAACACCTCTGCCAGCTGGCAGCCGCTGGCCTCGGCAACGTCGAAGCACGCCGCGAGCTGAACCCAGACGCGACGTTCGCGCAGACCCTGCCCTGCACCGCCGTCCTTGGTCCGCCGGGCGCCCGGCCCGCCGGACAGTGCCGCGCACCCGGAGCGGATGGCCGCTGCGACCGGGGACCCCCGCACTGCGGCGGCACGGACTGCAGCGAGCAGCCGCCCGGATCCTGGTGCCAGCTCAAGGCTACGGCCGGAGGTGCCGCCGCCGTGCAGGGAGCCGGACGGGCCGCCCCCGTGCAGGAGCCACAGCTCATCCCACAACCGCGCGGGAGTGCTGCCACCTTTCAGCAATGCCGCCATCTGCTGCACGAGCAGGGTCATCGAAACTGTGGGCGCGTTCCGGCGCCGCCATCCGGGCAGCCTGCCGGACTCCGCCCGGGGGCCCTCGGCTGGCACAAATTGTGCTGCAGCGAACGCCGCGCGAATCCGGCGGCGCGGGGCCCGCGGCGGCGAGAGCGCCAGGACCACGGCGAGCGCCAGGACGCCAATGAGCAGGGCGGTCATGCAGTGCCCGCTGCGGCCGGGTCCAATCCGAGACGGGCCGCCAGCCCGGGCCACGCCGGCCCGCAACGGACTGCGCCGCCGCAAATGTCCAGTGCGGAACTGACGGCCAGGCCCGCGGGGGCGCCTTCCAGCACGCCGATGCAGGCCACGGTGCGGCGGCCGTTGATCCTTTCCACGTGGACCACTGCGTCGAGGGCGCTGGCAGCCTGCAGGCGGACCGCGTCCTGCCCCAGCCCGGCGAGCGCACCCAGCGCCGTTAACCTTGCGGGTACGTCGGCCGCGGTGTTGGCGTGGATGGTCCCGCCGCCTCCACTGTGGCCGGTATTCATGGCGGCCAGCAGCTCGCGCACTTCAGCACCCCGGCACTCCCCCACCACCAGCCGGTCCGGCCGCATCCTCAGGGACTGCCGCACGAGCTCTCCCAGATCCACCACGCCGC
>DASWAW010000452.1:0-2756 GCA_036390955.1 Arthrobacter sp. | reverse complement strand
TCCAGCGCTGCCTCCAGCAGCCAGCGCGGGAATGGGCGGCCCAGCTGCTCCCAGCTCTCGGGCAGCTCATCACTCCATTGCTCGGCCCGGGCCGCCACATGGCTGAACTCCTGCCATTCCGGCCGTCCGTCCGGCACCAGGCTCAGCCGGCGAACCAGTCCGCCCCACACCGGAACGGCTTCGTCCATCGGCACGTCCTGGAGGGAGCGGGCGGCGTCCAGGCGCTCCAGCAGCAGAGCGCTGGCACCGGCGTCGTCGGCCAGCAACCGGACCGCCCCCTGCCCGTCCCAAAGGGCCAGGGCGTGCGGTTCCGTCAGGGCCTCGTCGTGCGGATAGGCGATCTTCAGGACGGCAGCACCGGCGTCATCGGCGGGGCCGGCTTCGGCTCCGGCAAGGGCGTTGGTCCTTGTGCTGCTGGCGCTGGACCGGCGGCGCACCGGGACCACGATGGCACCGTGGCCGCTCCCCGGCAGCGCGCCGGGAGCGAGGTCAAGCTCGAGCTGCCACTGATCCAGGCAGTGTGCGATCAGCCGGGGGAGCGAGGCCAGCCAGTCCCGGCCGGTCCTGCTTCCGCCGTAGCGGCGGCTGAGGTCGAGCGGGATCGGGACGTCTGCTGACTGGCTCATCGGATCCAGCGTAGTTGCTCCCGGGCACCCTGGAACCGCTGGGGCGCGCGGGTCTGCCTCAGTTGACGCGGGTGTGCGTCAGTTGACCGGTGCGGATCAGGCCGGCCGAAACAGAATTATCAGGCGGTGATGCCGCTGGCGCCGAGCCAGCTGCCGATCAGGAAGGTCGCGATCAGCGCAGCAGCGCCGCCGATCACCACCCGGACGGCCGCCTTCCACTTCGAACCGCCGCCGATCCAGGCGCCGATGGCACCGGTCAGGGCCAAGGCCACCAGGACGGCAACGAATGTCAGCGGAACACGAACGCTCTCCGGTGGGAGCAGAATCGCGAGCATCGGGAGGATCGCGCCGACCAGGAACGCCGCGGCGGAGGCGAAGGCGGCGTGCCATGGGCTGACAATGTCCGTCTCGTCAATATGCAGTTCCGCGGAAAGGTGGGCGCCGAGGGCATCGTGGGCGGTCAGTTCTTTGGCCACGGTGCGGGCGGTGTCGGCGCTGAGGCCCTTGCCCTGGTAGATGGCGGCGAGTTCCTCGAGCTCCTCTTCAGGCTGTTCTGCCAGTTCCCGGCGTTCCTTCTCGATCAGGGCCTGCTGGCTGTCCTTCTGGCTGCTCACGGAGACGTATTCGCCGAGGGCCATCGAGATTGCGCCACCCACGACGCCGGCGATACCGGCGACGAGGATAGGTCCGGAGTCCGTGGTGACGCCGGCGACGCCCACCACAATCGCGGCGACGGAGACGATGCCGTCGTTGGCGCCCAGCACACCTGCGCGGAGCCAGTTGAGGCGGTGCGCAATGTCGTTGTGGTGGGGCTCGTTGTCGTGCTGGGTGGGGGCGTCTTGACTGTCCATGCCTACAGCAAAGCACCGGCGCCGCCGTGTCACCAGTATTACGAGCCTAAGTAAGCTGCGGCTTCCCCTCCTGCCCCCGGCCCGCGGTCGGCGCAGCGGGGGCACTTTGGCGCGTCCACGCCGGCTTCAGGGCACAATTCGTGGCCCGCGGCCCTCAAAGATGCCCCGGACGGCCAGCACTTCGCAGGAAGTCACCCTTACGGTCGAGGGTACGGAAGGAAGGAGCGCAGGAAGGGGCGGGAGGGAGCGCAGGAAGGAGCGGGAGGGATCGCAGGAAGGGCAAGGGAAGGAGCGAAGTAGCGCAGGAGCGCAGGAGCCCAGCAGTGCTAGGGAAGCTCAGGGAACCCGTTCGGGTCTGCCGTCAGGCCCGGAAGAACGCCGGGGTCGGCACCCCAGAGAGCGGAGCGGCGTGCGGCGCCGACCAGGCCGGAGATCGCCCACTGACGGGTCTCGCCCTCGCTCAGTGCGACCAAGTCGCCGTAAACAGGCAGGGCCGAAGCTTCCAGCCCGCCGAGACCGTCCGCGGGGGAGGCCAGGAAGTCAGGCGTCATTTTGTACCCGGCCTCCCGGGGCGGAACCGGGGCGCAGTGCATCCTGCTCAGCGCTTCGGCGCCGGTGGCGAGCGCCTCATGCCGTGCGAGCTGCTTCGACGCCGGCCCGGCCGCTTCGTCGCCCAGCCGGGTCAGGGCCACCTGGTACCCGTACACGGTTTCCAGCTCGGTCTCCACGGTGGCCGCCAGCGCTGCGGGAAGGGACGCGGGTGCAGGGTCCTTGCCGGCCGAAGCACCCCCACGAGCTGAAGCATCCCCGGCGGAGGACGGGGACGAGGACGACGACGGCGATGCCGACGCGCTCGGGCACGCCCCGGACAGCTGGGGTGCCGCTGGGTCGGACACGTCGGGAACCGGAACACCGGCCGCAGCGGCGAGGGAGGAGGCCTGCAGCAGCTGGGCGGTTCCGACGGCGGCGAGCAGGCGGGCGATGCCGCCGTCGGCCATCGCAGCATCGGCGAGCCGTTGCGAGCCGCTGGCCGCCAGCTCGGTTGCCAGTAGGGCCGCCGTGACGGGCGGGGAAGCGGCAGTCGAAGCGGCGGCAGCGGGAGGTTGGGAAGGGGCGGAAGCGGCGGGCGGGGAAGACCGGGAAGCGGCGGAAGCGGCAGCCGAAGCAGCCGGCAGAGCGGAGCCCGGCTCGTCCTGTCCGGGGACCAGGAGGGCCCGCGCCTGGCTTGTCAGCAAACTCACAGTGCGCGCCACGGCAGGCTGCCCGCCGGCGGGGGAGG
>DASWAW010000451.1:0-9975 GCA_036390955.1 Arthrobacter sp. | reverse complement strand
GGAGATCACCAAGCGCTGGATCGACTTTTTTGTCAGTAAGGGCCACACGGCGGTTCCCTCCGCCTCGCTGGTCTCCAGCGACCCGTCCCTGCTGTTCACCGTCGCCGGCATGGTCCCGTTCATCCCGTACCTGACGGCCCGCGAGGAAGCGCCCTACAAGCGCGCCACCAGCGTGCAGAAGTGCATCCGGACCGGCGACATCGAGGAAGTCGGCAAGACCGCCCGCCACGGCACCTTCTTCCAGATGTGCGGCAACTTTTCCTTCGGCGACTACTTCAAGGAAGACGCCATCAAGTTCGCCTGGGAGCTGCTCACCACGAGCGTCGACGACGGCGGCTACGGGCTGCCGCCCGAGAACCTCTGGGTCACCGTCTATGAAGAGGACGACGAGGCCGAGCAGCTCTGGCTCCAGAACACGGGCATGCCCGCCGGTCGGATCCAGCGGATGGGCAAGGCGGACAACTACTGGTCCACCGGCCAGCCCGGCCCCGCCGGACCCTGCTCTGAGATCTACTACGACCGCGGCCCCGCCTACGGCGTCGAAGGCGGTCCGATCGCTGACGAGAACCGTTACGTCGAAATCTGGAACCTGGTGTTCATGCAGTACCAGATCGACAACGTGCGCTCCAAGGTCGACTTCGACATCACCGGCGAACTGCCCAAGAAGAACATCGACACCGGCCTCGGCATGGAACGCCTCGCGATGATCCTGCAGGGCGTCGAAAACATGTACGAGACGGACCAGGTCCGCCCCGTCATCGACCGCGCCGCTGCCCTCTCCGGCCGGGAATACACCTCCGCCGAATCCGCCGAGGACCCGCACCACACCGACGACGTCCGGATGCGCGTCGTCGCCGACCACATCCGCTCCTCCCTTATGCTGATCGCCGACGGCGTCACCCCGTCCAACGAGGGCCGCGGTTACGTGCTGCGCCGCCTGATCCGCCGCGCCGTGCGCTCGATGCGCCTGCTCGGCGTCGAAAAGGCCTGCCTGCCGGAACTGCTGCCGGCCTCCCGGGACGCCATGAAGGGCGTGTACCCGATCGTGGAGACCGACTTCGACCGCATCAGCCGGATCGCCTACGCCGAGGAGAAGGCGTTCCTGCGCACCATCGCCTCCGGCACCGCCCGCCTCGAGGACGCCGTCAAGGAGTCCCAGGCCGCCGGCCGGCCGCTCTCCGGCGCCGACGCCTTCGCGCTGCATGACACCTATGGGTTCCCGATCGACCTCACCCTCGAAATGGCCGAAGAGGCCGGACTGAAGGTCGACGAGCCCGAGTTCCGCAAGCTCATGCTGGAACAGCGCCAGCGCGCCCAGGCCGACGCCAAGGGCAAGAAGGGCTCCCACGCGGACCTCAGCGCCTTCCAGGAGCTGCTCTCCGCCGGCGAAACCGTGTTCACCGGCTACACCGAACTGCAGGGCGAGTCCAAGGTCCGCGGCATCCTCGCCGGCGGCCGCAAGGTCTCCCAGGCCTCCACGGGCGAGGAAATCGAACTCGTCCTCGCCGAGACCCCGTTCTACGCCGAAGCCGGCGGCCAGGCTGCGGACACCGGGCTGATCACCGGCGACGGATTCGTCGTCGAGGTCCTCGACGTCCAGCGCCCCATCAAGGGCCTGAGCGTGCACAAGGCAATCGTCCGCGAGGGCGAAATCGGCGCCGACTCCCTCGTCCAGGCGGCCGTGGACCGGGAACGCCGGCACGCCGCAGAGCAGGCCCACACCGGTACCCACATCGTGCACGCGGCCCTGCACCAGATCCTCGGCCCGGAAGCGCTGCAGCGCGGCTCCTTCAACAAGGCCGGCTACCTGCGCTTCGACTTCGCCTGGGGTGAGGGGCTGAGTCCGGCCACGCGCTCGGAGATCGAGGAAGTCTCCAACATCGCCATCCGCAACAACTACCGGGTGGAGACCAGGATCATGGGACTCGCCGAGGCCAAGGCCCTCGGCGCCATGGCACTCTTCGGCGAAAACTACGGCAACGAAGTCCGTGTCGTGGAGATCGACGGCGCATGGTCCCGTGAGCTCTGCGGCGGCACCCATGTGGAGAACACCTCGCTGATCGGCAGCCTGTCGCTGCTCGGGGAACAGTCAGTCGGATCGGGAAACCGCCGGGTTGAGGCCTTCGTCGGCATGGACGCCTTCCGGCACCTCGCCGCCGAACGCGCCCTCGTTACCGAACTCACCGAAATGCTGAAGGTTCCCTCCGGTCTGCTTGCGGACCGGATCGCGACCACCCTGACCAAGCTCAAAACTGCCGAGAAGGAACTGGAGCGCCTGCGCAAGGTCCAGCTCACGGCGGCAGCCGCGCAGCTCGTGGGCACCGCCAGTGATGCCGCCGGCGTCAAGGTGATCGCGCACGACGCCGGCCAGGTCAGCGGCGCGGACGACCTCCGCGGCCTGGCGCTGGACCTGCGGACCCGCCTCGGTTCCGAGCCGGCCGCCGTCGCGGTCGCCGGCGTCAGCAACGACCGCCCGGTGATCCTGATCGCCACCAACGAGGGCGCCCGCGCCGCCGGCGTCAAGGCCGGCGCACTCGTGCGCCTCGCCGCCGGAATCCTCGGCGGCGGCGGAGGCGGCAAGGATGACGTCGCCCAGGGCGGCGGCACGGACGCCGGCAAGGTCGGCGCGGCCCTCGCCGCCGTCGTGGACGCCATTACCCGGCGCTGACGGACGAGCCATGAACGAAGCTGCGGAGCCCGGCGACTACCCCAGGGGCGTGAAACTTGGGGTGGACGTCGGCACCGTCAGGGTCGGCGTGGCGGTCTGTGACCGCGATGGGATCCTGGCCACGCCGTTGCGCACCCTGGAGCGGAACGCGAAGAAGAACACCGACGTACGGATCCTTGCAGCACTGGCCGTGGAACTCGGTGCGGTCGAGATCTTTGTCGGGCTGCCGCGGACGATGAAGGGCGAGGAGCACGCGTCGGCCCGGATGGCCACGGACTATGCGAAGCTACTGGCGGGTAAACTGGGGGAGAGCGGTTCCCGGGTGCCGGTGCGGCTGGTCGATGAGCGGCTGAGCACCGTCACCGCCCACCGGAACCTGCACGAAGCTGGCATGAGCAGCCGAAATCACCGTAAGGTAGTTGATCAGGTTGCGGCGGCGGGTATTCTGCAACATGCAATTGATATGCAAAAGGCCAGGGGGACGGAGGTCGGAAGCCGCGTTTACGCGGAGTCCGCACCGGGGCCAACCGGGGATGGCGCTCACGCCACTCCGGCACTAGACACACATTCTGCACAAGGCATTCTGCCCAAAATGGAAGGCTACAGTGAGCCCGGTCAACAGTGACGACCCCTCCGGTGAGGCTTTCGGCGGCGCCAGCCGACCGCTGACCCGCAAAGAGATCAGGGCCCAGGAGAAATTCCAGGGGACCCAGGGCCATGACGCCATCCCGCCGCAGGCCTTCGAGACCGGCGAGGACACCCCGGCACCGGCACAATCGGAGCCGATGCAGGCTGCCGACGCGCCGGACCTCCCCACGGCCGCCCCCACCGTGCATCACGATCATGTCCACGAAGAGCCCGTGACCGAAGACGCAGCGCACGCCGCGCCGGTCCACGAAGAGCCGGTCCACGAAGCGCCGGTCCACGAAGAGCCCGTCCACCAGGATGTTGCGCTGCACGAGCTGGTCCACGAAGAGCCCGGGCAGCAGGACGCTGCGCCGGTCCACGAAGAGCCCGGGCAGCAGGACGCTGCGCCGGCCCACGGAGAGCCCGTCCACGAAGAGCACACCTACCACGAGCCGGTGCACGAGTACGCCGGCGGGGCCGCCCCGGGGGCCACCGTCCACCATGGCGCCGACGCTGCGCCCGGCTTCGAACACCGCCACGACGCCGGGGTCCACGACGGCCACGCCGTCCACCCCGCCGACGAAGCCCACTACGTCTACGAGGCCGCGGATGTTCGCCCGGCCGACGACCGCCACGAGGAAGACGGTCATGTTGTGTTGGCCGGAGGTGCCGCCATCCGCACGTCGAAGGGCCCGTCCAAGAAGGTCCGCCGCCGGCGCCGCTTCCTTGCCCTGCTGCTGACCCTGTCGGTCTTCGTCGTGGCGGTCGCCGTCGGCGCCCAGTTCCTGAAGCCCCTCCTCGGCGGCGATACGGTGGCCGACTATCCGGGCCCCGGCACCGGTGAGGTCACCATCACCGTACCGGAGGGCGCCGGGCCCAAATCAGTGGCGACCCAGCTCCAGGACAAGAAGGTCGTCGCGAACGCCGACACCTTCCTGCGGGAGTTCCTGGCCTCCGGCGGGGCGCTGGCCCCCGGCGAGTTCACCATGCGCAATGAAATGAAAAACTCCGACGCCGTCGCCGTCCTGCTGAACAAGGACAAGGGCAAAGTCATGTATTTCGCCCTGAGCGCCGGGCTGAGGATCGGCGAATCGCTCCAGGCGATCTCCGAGGGCACCGGAGTCCCGGTCGCCCAGCTCAAGGAGCTCAGCGACTCGCCCGGCCAGTTCGGCGTCGCGGCCAAGGCCAAGAACCTCGAAGGCTTCCTGGCCCCCGGAGAACACCGTTTCCCGCTCGGCACCCCGGCCAAAGACGTGCTGCAAAAACTCGTGACCACCACCCAGGACGAGCTCAAGGCCCAGGGCGTCACGGACCCCGCAAAGCAGTACGACGTCGTCACTGTCGCCAGCATCGTCCAGGCCGAAGGCGGCCAGGCCGAGTACGGGGACGTGGCGGGCGCAATCTACAACCGGCTCAAGCCGGACAACGTCGAGACGAACGGGCTGATCCAGTCCGACGCCACGGTGACCTACGGGCTCGGCATCAAGAGCTTCCACATTGACGAGGCCCAGAAGGCCGACAAGTCCAACCCGTACAACACCTACGCCAACCAGGGCCTTCCGGTGGGTCCGATCGGATCGCCGGGCAAGACGGCGATCGACGCGGCCGCCAAGCCCAAGACCAACGAGTACCTCTACTGGGTGACCATCAACCTGGACACCAAGGAGACCATGTTCTCCAAGACGCTGGCGGAGCACAACACCTACGTGGCCCGCTACAACTCCTGGTGTGAGGCCAACCCCGGACGCTGCGTATGACGCTCCGGGCAGCCGTGCTGGGCCACCCGATCGGCCACTCGAAGTCCCCGGCGCTGCACCGGGCCGCCTATGAGTATCTTGGCGTGGCCCTGGACTACTCGGCAATCGATGTGACCGAGGACGCGCTGCCGGCCTTTATGGCCCGGGTCCGTGAGGACGTGCGGCAGGGGGAGAGCTGGCGCGGGCTGTCGGTCACCATGCCACTGAAGGCCGGCATGGTCCGGGAGGTTGACGAGGTCCGCGGCGTTGCCCGCGAACTCGGGGTGGTGAACACGGTCGCGTTCGAGCGACCGGCGCCGGGGGACACCGCCGGCGCCGGTTCCACCCGCCTGGTCGGATACAACACCGACGTCGCCGGCATCGTCAACGCACTGCGCCACGCCGGTGCCGTGTCCGCACCGACCGGCGTTGTCCTGGGCGGGGGCGGCACGTCGGCGGCCGCCATCGCAGCGCTGCAGGAACTGGGCGCGCCGGACGCGGCAATCTTTGTCCGTGATGTCGGCCGCGCCGCGGAGGCACGGGCCGCCGCGGCCGCCCTCGGCATGCCTGTCCGGATCCTCCCCCTGAGCGGAGCAGCCGCCGCGATTGCCCGCGCCGACGTCGTGATCTCCACGCTGCCTCCCCGGGCCGCCGACCCGCTGGCCGAGGAAATCGGGGAGCTGCTCGCCCGGCCCCCGGGGGAACCGTCCCGGGAAACCGCGCCCGGCCTGTCCGGGGTCCTGCTGGACGCCGCCTACGATCCCTGGCCCAGCCGGATCGCCGCCGTCTGGCAGGACGCCGGCGGGACCGTGGTCCCCGGGCTGGAGATGCTCATCTACCAGGCCGTGGAACAGGTCCGGCATTTCACCGGTCTGGGTGCGGCCGTGCCGGCGGAAGTCATAGATGTGATGTGTGACGCAGTCGGGGCACCCCGACGGGTGTTCTAACCGCCTTACATGGCAGGATGGATTTTATGTTGCGTTGGTTGACTGCCGGAGAATCCCATGGCCCGGCCCTGGTCGGAATTATTGAAGGCGTGCCCGCCGGTGTTGAACTCACCAGCGCCCAGATCGCCGACTCGCTGGCCCGCCGCCGGCTCGGTTACGGCCGCGGCGCGCGGATGAAGTTTGAGCAGGACACCGTCACGATCCTCGGCGGCGTCCGCCACGGCATCACCCAGGGCGGCCCCGTCGCCATCCAGGTCGGCAACACCGAATGGCCCAAGTGGGAGCAGATCATGTCTGCCGATCCCGTGGACCCGGAGATCCTCGCTGACCAGGCCCGCAATGCCCCGCTGACCCGGCCCCGGCCCGGGCACGCGGACTTTACCGGCATGCAGAAATACGGGTTTGATGAGGCACGTCCCGTGCTGGAGCGCGCCAGCGCCCGTGAAACGGCAACCCGCGTGGCCCTCGGCACCGTCGCCTCCGCGTTCCTGCGGCAACTCGGCATCGAACTGGTTTCCCACACGGTCTCGATCGCCAACACCGCCGTCCCGGAAGGCCGGCCGCTGCCGCGCCCGCACGACGTCCTGGCCCTCGACGCCGACCCCCTGCGCTGTTTCGACCGCGAAACGTCCGACGCCATGGTCGCCGAGGTCGACATCGCGCACAAGGAAGGCGAAACCCTCGGCGGTGTCGTCGAGGTCCTCGCCTACGGGCTCCCGCCGGGACTTGGCAGCTACGTCCACTGGGACCGCCGCCTCGACTCACGGCTTGCGGCCGCCCTGATGGGCATCCAGGCGATCAAGGGCGTCGAGGTCGGTGACGGCTTCCTTACCGCGTCCCGCCGCGGCTCGGCAGCGCACGACGAGATCGTAAAAGACGCCGACGGCAAAATCATCCGCACGTCCAACCGCGCCGGCGGCATCGAGGGCGGCATGAGCATCGGCGACGTGCTTCGCGTCCGCGCCGCGATGAAGCCGATCGCCACCGTGCCCCGCGCGCTCAAGACCGTCGACGTCAGCACCGGCGAGGCCGCCAAGGCCCACCACCAGCGCTCGGACGTCTGTGCCGTTCCCGCGGCCGGCGTCGTCGCCGAGGCCATGGTGGCCCTTGTCCTGGCCGAAGCGGTCACCGAAAAGTTCGGCGGCGATTCCGTGCAGGAAACCGCCCGCAACATCAAGGGCTATCTGGACAACATTCCGGCGTCCCTGGACTCGATCGGCCAGTAGTGCCGGCTGAAACGCCGGCAGTGCCGGCCAGGAGGACTGCCAGGCCCATCGCGTTGATCGGGCCGATGGCGGTGGGCAAATCAGCCATCGGACACCAGCTTTCCCAGCATCTGGGAGCCCCGTTCGTGGACACCGACGTCGTGGTGGTGGCGAACCACGGATCCATCGCGGACATTTTTGCCAGCCGCGGGGAGCACACCTTCCGGGAGCTGGAAGCCAGGGCTGTCGCGCGTGCTATTGAAGAGGCGCAGGGCAGCAACACGGTCATCTCCCTCGGCGGCGGCGCCGTGCTGGATTCCGGCACCCAGCAGCTGCTCGAACACTGCACCGTGGTTTACCTCCAGTGCGATGCCGACACGGTGGCGGAACGCATCGCCCGCAACTCGGGCCGGCCCCTGCTGGCCGGGGACGCCATGGAACGATGGAAAACCCTGTTCGCCACCCGCCGGCCGGTCTACGAACGGCTTGCCGACCTGGTAATCGACGTGCGGAACGGGTCCGTTCCGGACCTGGCGCACCGGATTGAAGATGCCCTGCGCGGTTACGCCGCCGCGGGAACCGCGGCCGTACCCACGCCAGCGGCGACAAAGGAAGTTGAAAAGTGATCACCGAATCAACAGTCATCAAGGTCACCGGGCAGACGCCCGGTGAGAACTACGATGTCGTGGTGGGCCGCGGCCTGCTGGCCAGCCTGCCCGGGCTGCTGGGCGAGCGGGTCAAGCGCGTCCTTGTCATCCACCCCCGCGCGCTGCGCCTCACCGGCGACACCGTCAGGGAAGAACTCGCCACGGCGGGGTTCACGGCGCTCACCGCCGAGATTCCCGACGCCGAGGAGGGCAAACACATCGAGGTGGCCTCCTTCTGCTGGCAGGTGCTGGGCCAGAACGACTTCACCCGCTCGGACGCCATCGTCGCCGTCGGCGGCGGGGCAGTGACCGACCTGGCCGGCTTCGTGGCCGCCACCTGGCTGCGCGGCGTCAAGGTCATCCACATGCCGACGAGCCTGCTCGGCATGGTGGACGCCGCCGTCGGCGGCAAGACCGGGATCAACACCGCCGAAGGCAAGAACCTTGTCGGGGCATTCCACCCGCCCGCCGGAGTCCTCGCGGACCTCGACACCCTGGACACGCTGCCGAAAAACGAAATCATCTCCGGCATGGCCGAGGTCATCAAATGCGGCTTCATCGCCGACCCCGCCATCCTCGAACTGATCGAAAAGGATCCTGCCGCGGTCTCCGATCCCCGCTCGGACGCCGTGCGGGAACTCATCGAACGGGCCATCACGGTGAAGGCCAGGGTCGTGTCCGAAGACCTGAAGGAAACCGGCCAGCGCGAAATCCTCAACTACGGCCACACCCTGGGCCACGCGATTGAACTGGTCGAGCGTTACTCCTGGCGGCACGGGGCCGCCGTCTCCGTCGGGATGATGTTCGCCGCGGAACTGGCGCGCAGCGTCGGCCGCCTCAGTGACGCCGACGCCGACCGGCACCGCAGCATCCTGGAAGGTCTCGGGCTGCCCATCACCTACCGGCGCGACCGCTGGCAGGCCCTGCTCGACGGCATGCGGCGGGACAAGAAGTCCCGCGGCGACCTGTTGCGCTTCGTGGTGCTCGACGGCGTCGCCCGGCCCGGTATCCTCGACGTCCCGGACACCTCGCTGCTGTTCGCCGCGTACCAGGAGATCGCCTCCTGATGCCTTTCCCCACAGGCGGCACCAGCGACTGGCCGGACGGAGGGTTTACCGGGATCAAGATTAACCCGGACACCCTGGTGCCGCAGATTGTCAACGAGGAAGCCGTCGCAGCCGCGCTGGCGGCCTCGACCGACCCCGGTGACCTGATCTTCGTCCGCCTCGTCGAAGGGCACGCCGCCGAAGCCGCGGAGCTGCTCGCTGAAGCCCGCTACAACGATCCCTCCTCGCTGCGCCTGCGCATCTTCGAAGCGGACGTGCTGCGGGTCTCCAACCGGCTGGACCGGGCGGTCGAACTGTTCGGCCAGCTGCTGGCGGAGACCCGCGGCACCCCGGACGAGGCCGTCATCCGCCAGCACCTTGGACGGTCCTACTTCGCCAGCGGCAACACGGCCGCCGCCGTCGAATGCTTCGCCAAGGCCCTGGACCTCCGGGTCGCCGGGTCCGCCGACGCCGCCCTGATTTACGCCTCCACGGTGGCGCTGCAGCGTGCCCGGTACGTCCTCGATCTCTCCTCCTGACGCCGGTCCGCCGGGGCGGCCGCAGAGCCCCCGCACGGGCCCGTCCGGCAGCGGACCCACAAAACCGGTAGAATAGTTCTTGGATTTTTGATAAATACGCGCTGGCGGGCCAATCGGCATGCTTGCCTGGCATAACCGGCTGGCAGCTAGAAGCAGTCAGATAAGAAACCAGAGGATACAGTGGCAACCACTAACGACATCAAGAACGGAACCGTCCTTAAGCTTGAGGGCCAGCTCTGGAACATCATTGAGTTCCAGCACGTCAAGCCCGGCAAGGGCGGCGCGTTCGTGCGCACCAAGATGCGTAACGTGATGTCCGGCAAGGTCGTCGACAAGACCTTCAACGCCGGACTCAAGATCGAAACCGCCACGGTTGACCGCCGCGACTACCAGTACCTTTACCAGGACGGCGCGGACTTCGTCTTCATGGACACCACCGACTTCGACCAGCTCACCGTTCCCGGTGCCACGGTCGGTGACGCCACCAACTTCATGCTCGAGAACCAGATGGTCAACATCGCCATCCACGAGGGCAACCCGCTCTACATCGAGCTGCCCCC
>DASWAW010000450.1:0-3875 GCA_036390955.1 Arthrobacter sp. | reverse complement strand
CGGCGGCGTCGGTATCGGTGGTCATGAGGTTCTCCCGAGCAGGCCGGAGGGACGGAACAGCAGCACGAGCGCCAGGGCCAGCACCACGACGAAGTCGCCGGTGCCGCCGAGGTAGAAATTGGCGAACTGCTGCAGGACGGCAACGGCGACGGCGGCGATGGCCGCACCAGTCAGCGAGCCCAGTCCGCCGATCACTGTGACGATGAAGGCGAAGATCAGCAGCGAGCCGCCCAGCATCGGCGAGACGTAGCCGAAGTAGTGCGACGCCAGGACGCCGCCCAGGCCCGCGGCGGCGCCGCCGATCGTGAAGACGAGGGTGAAGGCTTTCCGCACATCGATGCCGAGGGCCGTCACCATGGAGCGATTTTCGACGCCGGCCCGGATGATCATGCCGTAGCGGGTGTTCTTCAGGAAGAACACCAGGGCGAGCAGGACCAGGACGGCGGCGACGATGCAGACAAAGCGGTCATTCGGAACGCGGGCCCCCAGGATTTCGGTGGTCTCTTTGAACCAGGCCGGTCCCTGGATGAACACCGGGTCGGTGCCCCAGATGCCGTCGAAGAGGGCCACCGCGGCGAGCGAGAGGCCCACGGTGATGAGGACCTGCTCGATGTGCCGCTGGTACAGCCGGCGGATCAGCACGAACTCGGTGAAGGCGGCAAAGGCGGCCCCGGCGGCGGCCCCGACCAGCAGGGAGAGCAGGAACGTCCCCCAGTTGTCCGAGCCGGTCCGGCGGGCTATTTCCCAGCCGGTGAAGGCCCCGAGGGTCAGGAAGGCCCCGTGCGCGAAGTTGAGCACACCCATCAGCCCGTAGATCAGGGACAGTCCGGCGGCGACGAGGAAGTACAGGGCACCGAGGCCCAGGCCGGTGAAGAGCAGGAGGACAACGGTACTCACAGTGCGGCGCCTTTCCCTGCGGGGTTCCCGGCTGGGTTCCCGGCCGACGGCTCAGCGGAGACGCCCAGCAGGCGCTGGGTCAGCTCGGCGTCGTCGAGGAACGCCAGGGCGTTGCCGGTGTGGACTACCCGGCCGCCGGAAAGGACGACGGCACCGTCGGCGAGCTGGCGCACGACATGCAGGTTCTGCTCAACCAGGAGGATGGGGACGGTTTTCGCGGCTTCGGCGAGGGTCTCGGCCACCTCGGCGACGATTTTGGGGGCCAGGCCCTTGGTGGGTTCGTCGACGAGCAGGATCTTGTTGGTGTTCAGCAGCGCGCGCGCCAGCGAGACCATCTGCTGCTGGCCGCCGGAGAGGGTGCCGGCCATCTGCGCCGACCGGGCCAGCAGGTCCGGGAAGAGCTCCTCGACGAGCTGGCGCCGGGGTGCGGCGTCGCGTTCGGCGAGCCGGAGGTTTTCCGCCACGGTGAGCTTGGAGAACACCTCGCGGTCCTCGGGCACGTAGCCCACACCGCTGCGGATGATCTTGAACGTCGGCTCCTTCTCGATCTGCACGCCGTCGAGTTCCACGGCCCCGGTGCGCTCGATCAGGCCGATGATGGCCTTGATAGTGCTGGTCTTTCCGACGCCGTTGCGGCCCAGCAGCGCGGTGATGCCGGTGGCCGGGACGGTGAAGGAGACGTCCTCCACGACCTGCTGCCCGGCGATGTGGGCGTTGAGTCCGCGCACGGTCAGGATGGGGCGGGTTTGGGCTGCGGCGGTCATACGGGCTCCCCCAGGTAGGCGCTCTGCACGGTGGGGTCCGCCATCACGGCCTCCGGGCTGTCCAGGGCGAGCAGGCTGCCGTGGTGCATCACGGCAACCCGGTCCACGAGGCCCAGGACCACGTCCATGTGGTGCTCCACCATCATCACGGTGCAGCCGCGGTCCCGGTGCAGGCGTGCGATGATCGCCGTGAGGGACGGGACGTCCCCGGACGCCACCCCGGCCATCGGTTCGTCCAGGAGCACGACGGCGGGATCGGTCGCCAGGAGCACTGCGATCTCCACCTTGCGCTTCTCGCCGTGCGAAAGGTCCCCCGCCGCCGTCGAGAGCTGGCCGGTGAGGCCGACCTCCCCGATGGTGCCACGGGCGATCCGGGTGGCCTCGTCGGAGGCGGAGGGGAAGCGCAGGATGCTGAAGCTGCCGCCGAGTTTCGCCTGGGCTGCGAGCCGGACGTTTTCCAGCACGCTAAGCCGGGGAAACAGGTTGGAGGTCTGGAAGGTCCGTCCCAGCCCTGCTTTGGCCCTGCGGTGGATCGGCGCGGCCGTGATGTCCCTGCCGTTCAGCGCGATGCTGCCCGTGCTGGGCCGCATCACGCCGGAAATCAGGTTGAACAAGGTGGTCTTGCCGGCACCGTTGGGGCCGATGACGCCGACCATTTCGCCGGCGCCGACGTCGAAGCTCACATCCTGGAGGATGCGGGCACCGCCGATCTGCAGGCCGAGGCCGTCCACCGCAAGGGCGGGCAGGGCTGGGGATTTCATTCGGATCCTTCGTGGCTTTGGGGCGTCGGGTGCTGTTCCCGCCGGGGTTGGCCCGGTGGGGCTGGCCCGCTGGGGCTGTTCCGGTAGGGATGCGGCGCTGTGCCGGGTGGCTCAGCGCCGCACCGGGTTACTTCTTTTCCGGCGGGGCGACCGTGTCGCCCGAAACCACCTTGACCAGCTCGGGCGCCCAGCTGGTGCCCGTCTGGACGAGCTTGACCTGGTACATGTCCTGGACCAGGGCGTGGTCCGAGGCGCGGACGGTTTCCTTGCCCTTGGGGCCGTCGAAGCTGAACCCCTCCAGTGCCTTGGCCATGGCGTCGGCGTCGGAGCCGCCTTCCTTGATGGCTTGGACAATCATCTGGCCGGCGACGAAGCCGTCGGGGGTGAAGAGGTCGGCCTTCTTGCCGGCTTTCTCGACGGCGGCGATCATCTTCTTCTCCACCTCGGTGCCCGAGGCGCCCGGGAAGTAGTGGTTCAGGAAGCTGATCTTGGCGGTGGCCTCACCGTAGGCACCGAAAGTGGCGGCGTCGCCGAGGCCGGTGACGATGGGGGCCGCGTCAAAGGCGCCCTGCTGGCTCAGGGTCTGCCACATGGTCCCGGACGTTGCCCCGGCCCAGGCCACGAAGACCATATCCGGCTTCGCATCGATGAGCTGGCGGGCGAAGGGGGTGAGCTCCTGTCCGTCCGGAACCAGGACCGCCTCGACGGTGGCGCCCTTGGCTCCGAGGACGGCCTTGACGGCTGCGACATTTCCCTGCCCGAAGGCGTTGTCCTGCGCGAAGACGACCACCTTCTTGCCGTTCGTGTCGATGAACGAACCGGCGGTGGCCACGTCCTGCAGGCTCTGGCGGCCCGAGCGGAAGGTGTACTTGTTGATGCCCTGGATCGCATCGGTCGCGGCCGGGCCGGAGATGTAGAGGACCTTATTCTGGGCGGCCTGCTCCGCCAGCTTAAGGGCGATGCCGGAGCTGACCGTGCCCCCGATGATCTTGTAGCCCTTGCCGATCAGGTCCTTGGCGGCCGTCACGGCCTTGTCCGGGTCGCCGCCGTCGTCAGCGTAGGTCAGGTTGATCTTGGCGCCGTTGACGGCGCCCGTGCCGCCGGTGGCGTAGTCGACGCCGGCCTGCAGGCCTTCGTAGTAGGTGGCGCCGTAGGCGGCCAGCGGTCCGGTCTTGGAGTAGATGATGCCGACATTGACCGGCTCGGCGGCCTTGGTGCTGCCCGACTCGGCAGGCGCTGCAGTGCCGGCAGTGGGCGCACAGGCGCTGAGGGCGAGCCCGGTGGCCATAACGGCGGCCATCAGGAACTTCTTTGTATCCTTCACGGGATGCCTTTCGTTGAGAATCCGCGGAATCTGAGCAGGAGATCACTGAAACTTGCGCTGAACCTGAAAGGTGATTCAGATTACGGTAAATCTATGGCGCTGCTCAGGGTGTGTCAACGGAATTCGAGG
>DASWAW010000449.1:0-7959 GCA_036390955.1 Arthrobacter sp. | reverse complement strand
CGGGAGACGCGCGGGTTCATCTCGATCACGACGACGCGGCCGGTGTCGGGCTCGACGGCGAACTGGATGTTGCAGCCGCCGGTGTCGACGCCGACTTCGCGGATGACGGCGATGGAGATGTCGCGCAGGCGCTGGTATTCGCGGTCGGTCAGGGTCAGGGCCGGGGCGACGGTGATGGAGTCGCCGGTGTGCACGCCGACCGGGTCGAAGTTCTCGATGGAGCAGACAACCACGACGTTGTCGTTCTTGTCGCGCATCATCTCGAGCTCGTATTCCTTCCAGCCCAGGATGCTCTCTTCGAGCAGCACTTCGGACGTGGGGCTGTACTGCAGGCCCTGGCCGACGATCCGGCGGAGGTCGTTCTCGTCATAGGCGAGTCCGGAGCCGAGCCCGCCCATGGTGAAGGAGGGCCGGACCACCATCGGGTAGCCGAGGTCCTCGGCAGCGGTGATGGCCTCGTCGATGGTGTGGATGATGTGGCTGCGGGCGGATTCGGCGCCGCAGCGTTCCACGACGCCCTTGAACTTCTCGCGGTCCTCGCCGAGTTCAATCGCGGCGATGTTGGCGCCGATCAGCTCCACGTTGTACTTCTCCAGCACGCCGTTCTTGTCCAGCGCGATGGCGGTGTTGAGGGCGGTCTGGCCGCCCAGGGTGGGCAGGAGCGCGTCCGGGCGTTCCTTGGCGATGATCTTCTCGACCACCTCGGGGGTGATCGGCTCGATGTACGTGGCGTCGGCGAACTCCGGGTCGGTCATGATGGTGGCCGGGTTGGAGTTGACGAGGATGACGCGGAGGCCTTCCTCCTTGAGGACGCGCAGTGCCTGGGTGCCGGAGTAGTCGAATTCGGCGGCCTGGCCGATCACGATCGGGCCGGAGCCGATGACCAGGACGCTCTTAAGGTCAGTTCTCTTGGGCATTACTTCGTGTCCTCAGTCTTGGAGTCGGTGGCAGTCTTTGTCTTTGAAGAAGCAGTGTCCGCCATCAGCTGGATGAAGCGGTCGAAGAGGTAGGCGGCGTCGTGCGGGCCGGCGGCGGCCTCGGGGTGGTACTGGACCGAGAAGGCCGGGATGTCCAGGCAGGAGAGGCCTTCGACGACGTCGTCGTTGAGGCTCACATGGCTGACCTCGACGCGGCCGAAGCGCTCCTCGGGGGCCTGTGTGGCGCCGTCGAGGGGGGCGTCGACGGCGAAGCCGTGGTTCTGCGAGGTGATCTCGACCTTGCCGGTGCGGCGGTCCATCACCGGCTGGTTGATGCCGCGGTGGCCGTAGCGCAGTTTGTAGGTGCCGAAGCCCAGGGCACGGCCCAGGATCTGGTTGCCGAAGCAGATGCCGAAGTACGGGATCTTTTCGTCCAGGACCGAGCGGAGCAGCTTGACCTGGTTATCGGCGGTCGCGGGGTCGCCCGGGCCGTTGGACATAAAGAAGCCGTCGGGGTTGACCGCCTGGACGTCGGCCAGGGTTGCGGTGGCCGGCAGCACGTGCACCCGGACGCCGCGCTCGGCGAACCGGATGGGGGTCATCCGCTTGATGCCGAGGTCGATCGCGGCGATGCTGAAACGCGGTTCGCCGTCCCAGCCCCAGTCCCCGGGTTCCACCGTGTAGGCCGTCTCGACGCTGACTTCCTCGGCCAGCCGCGAGCCTTCCATCGGGGCGCTCGCCAGGACAGTGTCCACGAGTTCCTTGTCCGTGGCCCGGACGGCGTCACCGGAGAAGATGCCGGCGCGCATGGTCTTGTGCTCGCGGAGGTGGCGGGTGATGGCGCGGGTGTCCACGCCCTGGATGCCGACGATGCCCTGCTCGACCAGTTCGTCGTCCAGGCTGCGCTCCGAGCGCCAGTTGGAGGGGCGGCGGGCGGCGTCGCGGACGATGTAGCCGGCCACCCAGATCCGGCGGGACTCGGCGTCGTCGGTGTTCACGCCGGTGTTGCCGATGTGCGGGGCGGTCTGGACCACGAGCTGGCGGGCGTAGGAGGGGTCCGTGATGGTTTCCTGGTAGCCGGTCATGCCGGTCGCGAAGACGGCCTCGCCGAGCGCGGTTCCGGTGGCGCCGTAGCTGGTGCCGCGGAAGATCCGGCCGTCCTCGAGCACAAGGGCTGCGGGCGTGGATGCTGCTGTTGCTGTCTCTGCTGTTGCTGACACTTTGTTGGAGTCCGTCACGTCGTTACTTTCCACTATCGGCATTGGCCTGGGGGGCCGCGGGGATCAAATCTTGCAGGGCGTTGAGGAGGAGGGGTTTGTCTGCGGCGTGCCGGGTGCGGAAGCCGGAATCCAGTTCGCGGGTGCCGAGCATCCAGCTGACCACGAGCAGGCCGTCCTTTTCGACGAACTTTCCGGCCATGCCGCTTTCCTGCCGCACCCCGGTGAGCCTGGCCGCGGGGATGAAGACCGGGCCGGCGCCGGAGCGGTCGAAGAGCACACCTTCCGGGTGGACGCTGAGTTCGGCGTTGGTGCGGAGCCCCAGGTTGTGGACCGCGATCCGGTCCAGCCAGTCACCGGCGCTGGTGGAGGCGACGTACTGCCCGTCGGCGACGGCCACCGCCGCGCCCAGTTCCGCGGGGATCTCCGGCAGCGGCTCGACGTCGGCCTGGCGGCGCAGGCGGTTCCGCCAGCCGAGCCAGATCAGGGCCAGCGCGACGCCGATCAGGACCAGGGTGAGGATCAGTGAGAGTTCTTTGACCATCAGTTGCTGCCTGCCGTTGCGGTGCCCGGCTGTCCGGGGTTTTCCGGGTTTTCCGGGAGCCAGCGGTACGGGGTGTTGAGCCTGCCGTCGAGGACGGTGGGGTGGCCCTTGAAGAACGTCGCCACCACCTTGCCGGGGAGTTCCCGGCCGGCAAACGGAGAGTTACGGCCCATGGTTGCCATCTTAGAAGGGTCCACGGTCCACCGCGCAGCCGGGTCCACCAGTGTGACGTTGGCCGGTTCGCCGGCGTCGAGCGGGCGGCCCTGGTCCGTCAGCCGGCCGATGGCGGCGGGCGCGGTGGAGGTGACCCGGGCGAAGTCGGCCCAGCCCATCAGTCCGGTTTCGATCATTGTGTGCTGCACCACGGACAGCGCGGTTTCCAGCCCGGTCATGCCCATGGCGGCCTGGGCCCATTCGCATTCCTTGTGCTCGCTTGGGTGCGGGGCGTGGTCGGTGCCGACGACGTCGATGGTCCCGTCGGCCAGGGCGGCACGCAGGGCCTGGACGTCGGCGTCGGTGCGCAGCGGCGGGTTGACCTTGTAGACGGGGTCGTAGCTGCGGGCGAGCTCGTCCGTGAGCCAGAGGTGGTGCGGGGTGACCTCGGCCGTGACGTTGACGCCGCGGGATTTGGCCCAGCGGATGATCTCGACGGATCCGGCGGTGGAGACGTGGCAGACGTGCAGCCGGGAGCCGACGTGCTGGGCGAGCAGGACGTCGCGGGCGATGATGCTTTCCTCGGCGACGGCGGGCCAGCCGGTGAGGCCGAGGACGGCGGAGACTTCGCCTTCGTTCATCTGCGCGCCGGCGGTGAGCCGGGGTTCCTGCGCGTGCTGGGCCACGACGCCGTCGAAGGCCTTGACGTATTCCAGCGCGCGGCGCATCAGCACGGGGTCGTGGACGCAGATGCCGTCGTCGGAGAAGACCCGGACCCGGGCGCGGGAGTCCGCCATGGCGCCGAGTTCGGCGAGCTGCTCCCCGGCCAGGCCGACGGTGACCGCGCCCACCGGGCGGACATCCACCCAGCCGGCGGTGCGGCCCAGGGTGAGTACCTGTTCGACGACGCCGGCGGTGTCGGCCACCGGGGTGCTGTTCGCCATGGCGTGGACGGCGGTGTAGCCGCCGAGGGCGGCGGCGCGGGTGCCGGTCTCGACCGTTTCGGCGTCTTCGCGGCCGGGTTCGCGCAGGTGGGTGTGGATGTCGACCATGCCGGGCAGGGCCACAAGTCCGGCGGCCTCAATGACGGTCGCGCCGTCGGCGGAGAGGTTCTGGCCGCGTTCGGCGATGATGCCGTCGCGGATCAGGAGGTCTTCGGGGGCTCCGCCGAGAATGGCGGCCCCGCGGATCAGGTAGGCGCCGGTGCCTGCGTCCTGTTGCTGTGATGCCATTAGTGGCTCTCCTTGGTGGCGTGGGCGGAGGTGGTCTCTGCGGGGGTGGAATGGGTGTTTGAGCGGCCGGCGGGTTCCCGGGTGTCGCCGGAGAGCAGCAGGTACAAGGCCGCCATCCGGATGGACACGCCGTTGCGGACCTGCGCCAGGACCGTGGAGCGGGGCGAGTCGGCTGCGGCGGAGCAGATCTCCAGGCCGCGGTTCATCGGGCCGGGATGCATGATGATGGTGTCCTTGAGGCCCAGGCTGTCCAGGGCGCGGAGCCGGTTGTCGTCGAAGCCCCAGCGGCGCGAGTATTCGCGGGTGGTCGGGAAGAAGGAGGCGTTCATCCGTTCGCCCTGCACCCGCAGCATCATCACCGCGTCCACGCCCCGGGCCAGGGTCTCGTCGAGGTCGTAGCTGACGGTGCACGGCCACTTTTCGACGCCGATCGGCAGGAGGGTCGGCGGGGCGACCAGCGTGACGTCGGCGCCGAGAGTGCGCAGCAGCCAGACGTTCGAGCGGGCCACCCGGGAGTGCAGCACGTCCCCGGCGATCGCAACCCGCATGCCCGTGAGGTCCGCACCCGCGGAGGGGGTGCCGGCCAGCTTCGACCAGTGCCGGCGCATGGTGAAGGCGTCCAGCAGCGCCTGGGTGGGGTGCTCGTGGGTGCCGTCGCCGGCGTTGATCACGGCGGCGTCGATCCAGTCGGTGGCGGCGAGCCGGTGCGGGGCGCCCGAGGCCCAGTGCCGGATGACGACTGCGTCGGCCCCCATCGCGGAGAGCGTCTGCGCCGTGTCCTTGAGGGATTCGCCCTTGGAAACGGAGGAGCCCTTGGCGGCGAAGTTGATGACGTCGGCGGAGAGCCGCTTGGCGGCGGCTTCGAAGGAAATGCGCGTGCGGGTGGAGTCCTCGAAGAACAGGTTCACCACGGTCCGGCCGCGCAGGGTGGGCAGCTTCTTGACCTCACGCTCCCCCACGGCCGCCATTTCCTCGGCGGTGTCGAGGATGCGGATGGCGTTGGCCAGGCTCAGGTCTTCGGTGGAGAGCAGGTGCTTCACGCGGTGGCCTCGATGACCACTTCATTGACCGGGGCGCCGTCGACCGAGTCGGTTTCCTCGAGCCGGACCCGGACCTTCTCGGCGGAGGAGGTGGGGAGGTTCTTGCCGACATGGTCCGCGCG
Organism: Arthrobacter sp.; assembly: GCA_036390955.1. Taxonomy (GTDB): domain Bacteria; phylum Actinomycetota; class Actinomycetes; order Actinomycetales; family Micrococcaceae; genus Arthrobacter. Next base: position 2,734 of record DASWAW010000449.1, on the reverse strand, counting down.
GATGGGCAGTTCCCGGTGGCCGCGGTCGATCAGCACCGCGAGGCGGACGATGCGGGGACGGCCGAGGTCGATGATCGCATCGAGGGCCGCGCGGATGGTCCGGCCGGAGTACAGAACGTCGTCGATCAGGACAACAACCTTGTTGTCGATGCCGGTGCGCGGCAGCTGGGTGGGATACGGCGGGCGCATCGCCTGGTGCGACAGGTCGTCGCGGAACATGGTCACATCGAGCTGGCCGACGATCGCGGCGGGGTCCACAGTGGGATCGGCGGCGGCAATCTTGGCGGCCAGCCGCACAGCGAGGGGGTAGCCCCTCCGCGGGATGCCCAGCAGGACCAGGTCCTGGGAGCCCTTGTTGGACTCGAGAATCTCATGGGCGATACGAGTGAGTGCACGGTCGATGTCCGCCTGGTTGAGTACCACTCGGGTGAGTACAACCTTGGCCGGAACCGGTGCTTCTGGAACAGAAGTCAACGCTCGTCTCCCCTTTCCCCGCCTCACGGGACGGAATTAAAAAAGGATTATTTGCGTTCCCAAATTACCACAGCGCGGCTGGCGCCCCGGCGGCGCCGGCATGCGTTTAAGCTCACACGGACATAGGCTCGGGTCCATGACGACGAACGATCCGCAGCCCGGACCTGGCCACCCGGGCTACTCCCCCGGCGGCCGGCGACCGCTTCCGCAGCAGTCCAATCCGACGTGGCTGGGGCAGGTCCGGCCGGAGTACTACCGGCCCGCTCCGGCGAACGACGGCGGCCGCGTCCGGACAGCGCCCCTGCCCGCCCTGCCGCCGGTCCGGCACGGCCGCCGCTCCACCGGTGTCCTGGGCCTTGTGCTGGCCGGCGGTTTCCTGGCGTTCATCAGCCTGTTCCTGGTCCTGCCGTTCCTGCTCGGCAGCACCGGCATTTCCGGTTTCGTCGTCGGCTTGATCGCCTCGCTGATTCCGCTGGGGACCGTGCTGCTGACGGTGCGCTTCATTGACCGCTGGGAGCCCGAACCCAGGGCGCTGCTGCTCTTCGCCTTTGTCTGGGGAGCGGTGGTCTCGATTGCGGTGACGGTGCTGCTCCAGCCCTACTTCTCGCTCGTGGCGGGTCCGGCGTCGGGCCTGGACTACACGACGTTTGCCGTGACGGTCCAGGCGCCGGTGGTGGAGGAATTCGCCAAGTCCTTGGGGCTGCTGTTGCTGCTGCTCTTCGCCCGGAAACACTTCGACGGCCCGGTGGACGGGGTGGTGTTCGCCTTCACGATCGCGGCCGGCTTCGCGTTTACCGAGAACATCCTCTACTTCGGCCGCGCGATCGCCGAATCCGCCGACCCCGGCACGGACCTCGCGGTGGTGTTCTTCCTCCGCGGGGTCATGTCGCCGTTCGCCCACGCCATTTTCACCGGCACCACCGGGCTGATCATGGGCCTCGCCGCGCGCCGCTGGCACAACGGGCTGTCCGTACTCGCGTTCGCCGTCGGACTCGTGCCCGCGATGCTGCTGCACAGCGCCTGGAACAGCATGGGCGGGGACTTCCTGGCCCGGTACCTGCTGGTGCAGGTGCCGATCTTCCTGCTGGCGGTCCTGGTCATCGTGCTGCTGCGGGTCGCGGAGCGCCGGCTCACCCGCCAGCGGCTCAGGGAATACGCGGCGGCGGGCTGGTTCACCGCGGCGGAGGTGGACATGCTGGCCACCAGCGGCGGCCGCCGATCCGCGCTGCGCTGGGCCAACTCCGTCGGCCGGGGCCCGCAGATGAAGGCCCTGCTGCACGCCGCCACCCAGCTGGCCTTCACCCGGCAGCGGATCCTCAGCGGCCGGGACGTGCCGGCACACCAGCTCGATGAGCAGCACCAGCTCGCCGAGGTCGCCGCCCTCCGCGCCGCCGTCGTCGGTTAGGCGCACGTCGCGGCGGCTGCAGGTCCGGCGGGGCGAGTAGCCCGGCCGGAGCATGCAAGAAACCCCGCCGGGATGATCCGGGCGGGGTTCTTGGTGGAGCGTGCCTAATTGCCTTACGACTCAGGCGAGCAGTGAAGGCTTCAGCTGCTGCAGGCGGCCCAGCAGGCCGTTGATGAACGACGGCGATTCATCCGTGGAGAGGGTCTTGGCAAGCGCCACGGCCTCGCTGACAGCTACGCCGTCGGGAACGTCGTCGTTGTAGAGCAGCTCCCAGGTGCCGATCCGCAGGATGATGCGGTCCACCGATGGCATCCGCTCCAGGGTCCAGCCCTGCGAATAGGTTTCCAGGAACTCGTCGATCGCGACCTGGTGCGAGACGACGCCCTCAACGATTTCGAGGGTGTAGGGGTTGACGATCTGGTCCGTCTGTTCCCGGCGGGACTTCAGCACATCGAACGCCGAGACGGAACGCTGTTCCGCCTCGAAGAGAACATCCAGGGCCCGGTTACGGGCCTTACCGCGTGCACTCACTAGTCGTTGACCCGCCCGAGGTAGCTGCCGTCGCGGGTGTCGACCTTGACCTTGGTGTTGTTCTCGACGAACAGCGGCACCTGGATCTCGTATCCGGTTTCGAGGGTGGCAGGCTTGGTGCCGGCCGAGGAGCGGTCGCCCTGCAGGCCCGGCTCCGTGTAGGTGATCTCGAGTACAACGCTCGGGGGCAGCTCGATGTAGAGCGGGTTGCCCTCGTGGATGGCGATGTTGACCATCTGGTTCTCGAGCATGAAGTTGGTGGCGTCACCGACCGTGGCACCGGGAACGGTGAGCTGGTCGAAGTCGGTGGTGTCCATGAAGACG
>DASWAW010000448.1:0-2737 GCA_036390955.1 Arthrobacter sp. | reverse complement strand
GGACGCCAGCAGATAGGCCAGGTGCAGGATCCAGATGGGTCCGGCCGGAAGGTTGAAGACGTAAAAGGAGTGGACGGCGTTGGCAACGTTGGTCAGCATCAGGTTCCCGAAGCTGTAGGAAGCCAGGTCCTTGGTCCGTGCGGCCTTGACCAGCATCGGCAGCATTGCGGCGGCGAACAGCGCCGTCGAAAGTATGCCTGCGAGCACTGGGAGGTTCATGCTTTGAGGCTACGGCGGCGCCGCCGGGCCCCGCGTCGGCAGAATCATGCAACTTCTCTTACGGCGCGGATGGGTATTTCTGTGCACGGCACCGCGGTGCGGCGGGACTGCGGTGCGGCCGGACCCATGGTGCGAGGGACCCACGGTGCCGGCCGTCAGCCTGCGAGCCCGTGTTCATAGGCATAGCTGGTCGCGGCCGCCCGGGACGACAGGCCCAGTTTCAGGAAGATGTTGCTGATGTGCCGGGCAACGGTCTTTTCGCTCAAATACAGCTCACCGGCGATGCCCCGGTTGGTCTTTCCGGTTGCCACCAGCCGGAGGATCTCGGCCTCGCGGCGCGTGAGCGGACCCGCCCGGTCCGGCGTGCCTTCGCTCATCAGCGACGCCGCCCAGGTTGCCGCCGGTGCCGCGCCCAGATCCAGCAGCGCCATGTGGGCTGCCTCGAGGTACATCAGCGCCGACGCCTCATCGCCCAGTGCGCGGCATGCGCGGCCGGCAAGCGCCTGGCAGCGTGCGGCCTCGTAGGGGACTTCCAGTTCCTGCCACAGCGTCCACGCCTGGCGCAGGGACACCGACGCGCCGGGAGCGTCGCCTGCGGCAAGACGGACCGCGCCGTCGGCCTGGCTGGCAACGGCCCGGACCATGGGCTTGGGTGATTCGCGGGCGTAGGCAGCGAGCTCGTCGGCGCCGCTCCGTGCCGCGTCGAGATCGGGGACGGCAAGCTCGATTTCCACCAGTGCGGGCAAAAGCTGCCGCCTCGTGCTGGGCACTGTGGTCCCTGCCGCCCGCCTGATCTCGGCCTGGGCCTTCCGCGCCTCGCCGCGGGCCAGCGCCAGGAGGGCAAGTCCTGGCTGGGGTTCGTAACCGCTCCGGGCCGCCTGCCGGTAGGAAGCTTCGGCCGCATCCAGGTTGCCGGTGAGCCGCTGGAGGTCGCCTTCCTCGTTGAACCCGCCGTACAGCGCCTGCGGGTCCCCCCGTGTCGCCAGGTACTGGGCGGCCTTGGCTGCCTCCAGCGCTTCAGGCCAGGCCCCGTGGAGACGGAAGAGTTCGGCGCGGTGGGACTGGCACTGCCCGCTGAAGGCCACCAGTCCGGGCTGGTTGAGGCACCAGTGGTCCAGGGCGGCTGTCCATTCCAGCGCCCGCCGCAGGTCGAACGCCACGTGGCAGAGTCCAATCACGGCGCAATACGCGATGCCGGAAGGTACCGGGGACAGCTCCCCGGCGGTGACGGCCACCATCACCTCGTCCAGCATCACGAGGCCTTCGTCGGCCTGGCCAAGCATGATGGTCGCCTGGCCCTTGCCCAGAAGGGACAGTGCGGCCAGGTCCCGGTCCTGGAATCTTTGGCCGAAGTCCGCCATCTGGGAAAAGATCTGGAAGGCTCCGGCAGGGTCGCCGCCGTAGAGCTTGCCCAAGCCAGCGGGGAGGAGCAAGAGCCCCTGCACCGCGTTCGGCTCCTTCAGTTCAGCCACCAGCCGCTGGCCGCGGGCGGCCCATCCCCCCGCCCGGGACATCTCCCCCAGGTTCATCAGCTGCATGCCCAGCCAACCCGCGCACCGGGCAGCGCCGACAACGTCGCCGACAACCAGGTACTCCTCGTGGGCGCGGGTCAGCGAATCCAGGCCGGCGGTGGTATTTCCCGTGAGGATTTCCGCGGTAGCCAGCCGCTCAAGGTCCGGTGCCGGCAGTCCGCCGCGCTGGTCGGCATCACGGAAGTTCTCGCGCGCATCGGTCCAGCGCTGCGCGCGGAACGCTGACCGGCCCTGGTCAATGCCCGTTTCAGCGGACATCTGGCCTCCCTCCGGATACCATCAGCCCCGCCGGCTTGGCCCCCGCCACTGGCCGGAAGCCCCGGTACTTAAGCGCCACGGTACGCCCGGGCCACAGCGGGCACAAGGCACAAAAAACCGGCCCAGCGGAAGCTGGACCGGTTCTTTGTGTGTTGGCTGCAGCCTAGTGGCTGTGGCCTGCGTGCTGGTCTTCGTCGGCAGGCTTCTCGACCACGAGTGTTTCCGTGGTGAGCACCAGAGCCGCGATGGAAGCCGCGTTGCGGAGGGCCGCACGCGTCACCTTCACGGGGTCGATGACGCCGGCAGCGATCAGGTCTTCGTATTCGCCGGTCTTGGCGTTGAAGCCCTGGTTGTTGGCCGATTCGGCCACCTTGGCGACGACAACGTAGCCGTCGAAGCCGGCGTTCTGGGCGATCCAGCGAAGCGGCTGGGTCAGTGCCCGGCGGACGATGCCGACAGCAGCTGCCGCGTCACCTTCGAGCGCCTGGACGGCCGGGTCCTCATCGAGCGCCTTGAGGGCGTGGATGAGGGCGGCGCCGCCGCCGGCGACGATGCCTTCTTCCAGGGCAGCGCGGGTCGAGGACACTGCGTCCTCGATGCGGTGCTTCTTTTCCTTCAGCTCGACCTCGGTGGCAGCGCCGACCTTGATCACGCCGATGCCGCCGGCCAGCTTGGCCAGGCGTTCCTGCAGCTTTTCCTTGTCCCAGTCGGAGTCGGTGCGGGTCAGC
>DASWAW010000447.1:0-1703 GCA_036390955.1 Arthrobacter sp. | reverse complement strand
CGGATCCGTTCCAGGCAGTTCCAGCCGAACAGCGACCGGACCAGCAGAGAATTGTGAGTGGGGATGAAACCGTGCGTCAGATACATCCCGTCGGCGGCTTCCACGGAAATGCACCGGACCTTCTCGGACTCGACCTTCTTGATGGCGGTGATGTAGAGCAGGTCCTGGGTCGGGCGAGTTGCACTCGACAGTCGCTGGAGCTTCCGCGGCATCCGGAAGACGGGCAGTGACGTGGTGAAGTGCATCCTGTGGCGGGTGCTGGTGATCTTTCGGTCGCCGTGCTTGTCGACATAGCTTGCATCGGACGGTGTGCTCTTGCACTTGATCCCGAGGGAACGGATGAGTTCCAGGGCATCGGCTGCGAGGCGCTCGTGGCAGAGACTCAGCTCGCAGGCGCCGCGGGCGTCGACAGTTCCGTCGGTGTCCATGAGGCCCTGGAGAACGGCGAGGCGCTGGTCGAATGATGCGCGGAGGTAGGTGGCCGGGATGTGCTTGTTGTCGATCAGGTTCAGGGCACGGAATTGCTCGACCACCCCGATGATGCCGTAGAGTCCCGGCGCCTTGCGGGCGCGAAGTTCGTAGCCGGCTGCAGTGATCTCGTCGAGGATCGGCTGGTCGAAGCACGTGATGGCAGGGCCGTTCGTGCTCCCGTCTCCGAGCCAGGCACCGAGGACGTAGGGGTCCATGACGGCGTCGATGGCCGCGCCATAAATGGGAGCCGCAAGATCGATGCCCCAGTTGACGGCCGCTTCGGCAGAGACGCGAACCTCGGCCGCGAGCTCGGCGGTGGTGCGGAGCTGAACGCGCGGCGCGCGGGCCTTGCCTGTCTCGATGTGATCGGCGTACCTGGTCAGCACTTCGCGCAGCGGAAAGGTCTCGAGGGTCTTGTGGATGGACCGGGAGTTGACCATCTCGGTGTGCACGTCGCGAACGCGGGGGACGCCGGCATTCTTGAGGCGGCAATTCATCGATGAGATGTCTTCGGCCGAAGGGGCCGTGGAGCCGCAAGCGACCAGAACCTCGCGGGCTGTCATGAGCTCATCGCCGCGTGGGGCGAAGGCAGCCAGATCCATGCGGCCAGCGACGGAGGTCTTGTTCTTCGAGAGATTCTGCAAAGCCCGCTTGGCATCCGTTGCATTGAACCTGACGCGCGGACTGGTGTTTTTCACCGGACCGCCCGGTCGAACGGATACGTGGGCTGTGACCGAGTCGATGCCCGACTCGCGAACGAATCGGAGCAGCGCGCCAGCGCCGACACCGCTGACGCGGGCCATGTCGTTTCCGGCGGCCATCACTCCGGGCTCGATCGTGGAGGCGATGCCGCGCAGTCGCTCGGCTTCAGCAGCGGAGCGCAGGTCGACGTCTGCAATTCGTCCCGTCATGCAGGGCGAACCATCGCGGCGGCGGGTGGTGCGCGACGACACTGCCCAGAGGTGGCCGGCATCGGCCCGGACCTTCTGCCCGTCGCTGAATGTCAGCTCGTACATGTCACCGTCGAAGATCTCGGAGAAACCGGCGACGGCAGTGGCTTTGCCGCCCGGGGTGATAACCAGGTCGCCAATCAGGAGGTCGGCGTTGCGGGCCCATCCGGTCGGGAACCGTTCGGAAACCGGGACGGGGAACTTGGCATTGAGGCTTTCTGCTTTGCCGCTGCCCGGGCGGCCAACGATAGCGCAGCCGAAGAGAAGCGCGGCGGCGGACAG
>DASWAW010000446.1:0-7739 GCA_036390955.1 Arthrobacter sp. | reverse complement strand
ACGGCTGTGGATATCCGGGGGTGCGGGGTGGCAGCCAAAGTGTCGGAGCTGGCTGATAGTAATTAACCCGTCGGGCCCACGCCGGCGCCGGCGCCACCGGGCACCAAGCCCCATGGCATACGCGTCGCCGGCGAACGGATGTCCGCCGCGGCACACAATGAAGGACGGCAGTTTTGTCAGTTACGCATCTGGACTCAGTCGAGGGGACTCGTGGAGCCGAAGGCAGCCGCAAGCCGCCGCAGGACATCCCCGCCGAGCAGTCTGTCCTGGGCGGCATGATGCTGTCCAAGGACGCCATTGCCGACGTCGTCGAGATCCTGCGGGGCGTGGACTTCTACCGCCCCGCCCACGAGACGATCTACGAGGCCATCATCGACCTTTACGGCCGCGGCGAACCAGCCGATGCCGTGACCGTTTCGGATGAACTGACCAAGCGCGGCGAGATCAACCGGATCGGCGGGCCCGCATACCTGCACGAGCTCATCCAGACGGTTCCGACGGCCGCCAATGCCGGCTACTACGCCGAAATCGTGGGCGAACGCGCGGTGTTGCGCCGTCTGGTCAATGCCGGCACCAAGATCGTCCAGCTCGGCTACGGCCAGGACGGCGAAGTCGAAGACCTCGTCAACCAGGCGCAGGCCGAGATTTACGCCGTGGCAGAGCGCCGCACGGCGGAGGACTACGTTGTCCTCAAGGACGTCATGGAGTCCACAGTGGACGAGATCGAAGCGTCCGGGCACCGCGAGGAGGGAATGACGGGCGTTCCCACCGGCTTCTACGAACTCGATGAGCTCACGCACGGCCTGCACCCCGGCCAGATGATTGTCATCGCGGCCCGGCCCGCCGTCGGCAAGTCGACCTTTGCGCTGGACTTTGCCCGCTCCGCGGCCATTAAGAACAACCTCGCCACCGTCATGTTCTCTCTCGAAATGGGCCGGAACGAGATCGCTATGCGTCTGCTGTCCGCGGAGGCAACGATCGGCCTCCAGGACCTGCGCAAGGGCACGATCAAGGACGAGCAGTGGTCCAAGATCGCCACCACGATGGGCCGGATGAATGACGCACCGCTCTTCATCGACGACAGCCCCAACATGTCGCTGATGGAAATCCGGGCCAAGTGCCGGCGCCTGAAGCAGCAGCATGATCTCAAGCTCGTCATCCTTGACTATCTCCAGCTGATGAGTTCGGGCAAGAAAGTCGAGTCCCGCCAGCAGGAAGTCTCCGAGTTCTCCCGTGCCCTGAAGCTGCTGGCCAAGGAACTGCAGGTCCCTGTCATTGCACTGTCTCAGCTGAACCGTGGCTCCGAGCAGCGCCAGGACAAGCGGCCGATGGTTTCTGACCTGCGTGAATCCGGTTCCATTGAGCAGGATGCCGACATGGTCATCCTGCTGCACCGCGAAGACGTCTACGACAAGGAGTCCCCGCGCGCGGGCGAAGCCGACATCCTTATCGCCAAGCACCGCAACGGCCCCACCAAAGACATTGTGGTCGCCTTCCAGGGGCACTACTCGCGGTTCGCCAATATGGCCGCCGACGCCGGGGGCGGCGGCTTCTAGCGGTTACTTCCCGCCGGCCCGGAGCAGGTGGTTGGGCAGCCGGTTCCCCGGCGCCCGGCCACGGATCTCCAGCAGCTCGCGGGCATGCGCGTGCAGCCTCTTGTCCTCTTCGGACACGGGTACCCACTGCGGGACGGGGACGGACGTGCCGTGCTCGTCACGTGCCACCATCACGGTCAGGCAGTAGGTGGTGAGCTGCAGTTCGCGTCCCTTCGGATCCCCCGAGCGGACGTGGACCGCGATGTGCATGCCCTTGGTCCCGGTGTAGACCAGCCGGGCCTCCACCTCCACCAGGTGGCCAATCAGCAGTGGCCGGTAAAAGCGCACGCCGCCGGAGAAGACAGCCACAGTGTCCATCCCGCAGTACCGCGAGGCGCAGACGTAGGCCGCTTCATCGATCCATTTCATGACGATGCCGCCGTGCACCTTGCCTCCCCAGTTCACATCCGTGGGGGCGGCCATAAAGCGGAGGACCACGTTCTCGGCGGTGCCGGCGTCGGTATATTCCTGTCCGCTCATCGCCTGGACGATGTCCTCACGGACCTTGATACGCGCCAGGGCATGGTCGCGCTGTTCGATTTCCTCCGGCGTCGTCGGCTCAAACTGCGGCACCGGGGTGGGTTTGCCGTCTTCTCCGACGGCGACGAAGATCACCATGCACTGGCTGCGCATCGTGGCCGGGCCGCCCCTCGGGTCGCCCGAGGACACCACGGTGCGGATGTGCATGGAGGACCGGCCCGTATAGACAATGGTTGCCTCGACTTCGACCATGTCCCCGCTGTTGACGGGGTCCGCGAAGTGGATGTTCCCCACGTATGCCGTCACACAATAGGACTTCGCCCAGCCGACCGCGGCCGCATACGCCGCCTTGTCCACCCACTCGAGCACGGTGCCGGCGTCGACCGACCCGCTGTGGCCGACGTCGGTGGGCGCCGCAAGGAAGCGCAGGGTCACGGTATTGGCGGCAGTCTCACTCATGTTGTGAGTTTACTGACAGGCCTCGGCAGAGTCGCTGCCAAGGACACAATCGCTGACCGGGACGCCACAACCGGAAGAATACGACGGCGGGCGGCCACCTTGAGGTGACCGCCCGCCGTCGCGCGCCGCCTGGCGCCGCGGATGCTTTACGCCAGGACGCTGAGCTTGGAACCGCTGCGGCCGAAGAGGGCCTTGTCCACGGAGACCTTGCCCGCGCCGACGAGGGCCACGGCCAGGGCGGCGGCAGCCAGGATCAGCACCAGTTCGTAGCCGCCCGTCGCAGCAAATATTCCGGCCGAGGCATGGACCAGGAACAGGGCGCCGAGCATGTCCACCGCGAGGAGGGCTGCGAACACGCGGGTGAGGACACCCAGGATCAGCGCGACGCCGCCGACAAGTTCCAGCGTGGCGACGAACGGGGCGACGAGGTTGGCGGCCGGAACGCCCATCTGCGCAAAAGCGGCCTGGGTGCCGGCAATCGTGAACTCATTGAATTTCTGCCAGCCGTGCGCAGCGAAAAGGAAACCGGTGACGATGCGCAGGATCGTACGGGCCGAGGTGGTGAGTGTGGGCTGGTTCATGGGATGCCGTTCTGAAGGAGGGAGCGGCGGGTGCAGTCCGCCGCTGATTTAGTTGAAGTTTCAACTTATAGTCTTCCGGCGTGTAGTTGAAAAGTCAACTAATACGAAGCTGTGCGACGCTGGCAGTGCCGTTAGGGTGGTTTCGTGCCCGCCACTCCGTCTCCCGCCACCATGCCGTCTGTCGCGGGCCGGCGGCGGGAGATCCTGCGCCTCGCGGTTCCGGCCTTCGGTGCGCTCATCGCCGAACCGCTGTTCCTCCTCGCAGATGCGGCAATCGTCGGACACCTCGGTGTCGACCAGCTCGCCGGCGTTGGACTCGCGTCCGCCGTGCTGCACACGGTCGTCGGCCTCATGGTGTTCCTCGCCTATTCCACGACTCCGGCCGTGGCGCGGGCGATCGGCAACGGCCAGCTGCCCCGGGCCCTTGCCGCCGGACGCGACGGCGTGTGGCTGGCGCTGCTGCTCGGAACCGTCCTTGCTGCCGCCGGCTTCCTCGCCGCCGAACCGCTCCTTGACCTGATGGGCGCCCGCGGCGAGGTGCGGTCCTTCGCCGCGGACTACCTGCGCTGGTCGATGCCCGGACTCGTCGCGATGCTGCTCATCTTCGCCGGCACCGGCGTGCTCCGGGGTCTGCAGGACACGCGCACGCCGCTGTTGGTGGCGGCCGCCGGTTTCACGCTGAACGTGCTGCTCAACCTCTTCCTGGTCTACGGGCTGCATTGGTCCGTCGCCGGCTCCGCCATCGGTACAAGCATCGCGCAGTGGGCCATGGCGCTGGTCTACGTGGTGATGGTCCAGCGCAATGCCCGCAACCACGGCGTGTCCCTGCTCCCGGACTGGCGCGGTATCCGGGCCCTGACCAAAGTGGGCTCGTGGCTGATGCTCCGGACGCTCAGCCTGCGCATCGCGATCCTCGCCACGGTTGTGGTGGTCACCGCCCAGGGGCCGGTCAACCTGGCCGCCCACCAGCTCGCGATGACCGTCTTCACTTTCTTTGCATTCGCCCTCGATGCCCTCGCCATCGCCGCGCAGGCGCTGATCGGCAAGGAGCTCGGCGCATCCCGCCCGGCCGCGGCCCGGGAGCTCACCGGAACCATGGTCCGCTGGGGTCTCGGCTTCGGCGCGCTGACCGGGATCCTGCTGGCCGCTGCGGCGCCGTGGGCCGGCCTGCTCTTCACGTCCGACGCCGGGGTCCAGTCCGCGCTCACGCTCGCGTTGTGGGTGCTCGCCGCCGGGCAGCCGATCGCCGGCTATGTCTTTGTCCTCGACGGCGTCCTGATCGGTGCCGGGGACGCCAAGTACCTGGCGATCGCCGGCGTTGTGAATCTCGCCGTGTATCTGCCGCTGCTGCTGGCGGTCCACCAGTCCGGAGCCGACGGCGGTGCCGGGCTGCTCTGGCTGTGGGCTGCGTTCTCGGTGGGCTATATGGCGGCCCGGGCCCTGACGCTGGGCCTCCGCGCGCGGACGGACCGGTGGATGGTGCTCGGTTCGCCCTGAGCGGGGACGCCCGCACTGGCGGTTAGCGCCGGCCCGCACTGCCGGCCCGCACTGCGGGGCCGGCCCATCAGGCCGGGTGCCGGCCCCGCCGGGTTCCCGGCGCGCACAGGTGCTGCTTCGCACTAAACTGAACGGGTGACTCTCCCAGCAGCCCCTGACGCCTCGACTGTCCTGCCCCCCGCGGCGGATCTCTGGAAACCCGTGCTGGTCCGGGCCGCCGTCGCCCTCGTATTCGGCGCGCTGACCGTGTTCTGGGCGTCGCCGCCCCCGGCCGGCATGGGCTGGGCCGGCGGCCTCTACCTGCTCGCCACCGGTCTGGTGCTGCTCTGGAGCGCCAACAAGACGGGTTTCCGCGCCGGATCACCCACCGGCAAGATCCTTTCAGCCGCCGGCGCGGTGCTGACCGGAACCGGGGCGGCCGTCGGCCTTATCTCCGGCAGCCTGGTCTTCGGTGTACTCGCGAGCCTGGGCCTTGGCCTTGCCGGCGCCGCAGAACTCTACCTCGGCATCACCAACCGCGGCCGGTCCGTGCTCGCCCGCGACTGGATGGCCTCCGGCGCCGTCGGGCTGGGCACTGCGGGTTTGCTGCCGTTCTTCATTGACCTCGGCCCGCACGCACTGCTCGGCGTCGCCGGCGGCGGCGCCATCATCAGCGGCGTGCTCTGGGTGCTGGCCGGGCTTACCCTGCGCCACGATGCACGGGCCGATTCCACGGAGGCCGTAAACTAGTAACGACAGGTTCTACCTTGCGTAGAACGATTGCGGTATCACAACTGCCACGCCTGGCGGCGTCGGCTGCAGGAGGAAGCACCTTGGCTCAGCAGAAATCTGGAGAACCGCGCAAGCTGCGGACCTCGGTCAAGGGACCGCTCATGTTCTCCGCGTTCTGGGCTGTGCTGGCCTTCGTGGCCACCCTTATTTTCGCCTCCGGAGGCAGCGCCAAGACGCCCCGCTTCGACCTCGCCTTCACTGCGGCAGGCATCGCCTTCATTGTTATTCTGGTCGTGATCGCCATGCTGTCCATGGGCCACAAGCCCAATGACGAAAGCCTCGGCAAGGGCTCCGGCGTCAACTTGAGCTCCAGGGATTCCGGACACGGCGGCCACCCGGCCCAGTCCCGGTCCGACGCCGGAACCCCGGACGCCAGTCCCGGCGAAGACGTCCGCTAAGACCGCGAACGCCGCCGCCGGCCGACCGGCACCCGACCTCGCCGTCTGCGGCCCGCCGGAGTCGTGTTGTGACGGGCTCAGGACACCGCTTTCCGGGCCCGGTACGCGGCCACGTGGGCGCGGTTCGCGCAGTTCCCGGTGTCGCAGTAGCGCTTGGAGCGGTTCCGGCTGAGATCCAGCACCACGGCATTGCAGTCGTCGGCGGCGCACACCAGCAGGCGGTCCATTTCCTTGCTGCGGATGACATCCACCAGGGCCATCGCGGCCTCCGTGCTCATCCGGTCCGCCAGCGGAGCGTCCGGGGTGGTGGCGTGCAGATGCCAGTCCCACTGATCGTGTTTGACGAGCTGGGGGAGTGCCCGCGCCTCCCGCAGCAGCCTGTTAACGGTCTGTACGGCCGCCGCTTCGTCGGCGAGCCAGAGGGTGGCAAGCTCCCCGCGGAGACGGTGCACGCTGGCCAGCTCGGCAGTGTCGCGGGTGCGCGAACCGGTGAATCCCTCGGCTTTCAGGAACCGATCCAGGTCCTGCGGTGTGGAGAGCTGCTCGTCCCCGTTGGCTGCGGAGTTGATCAGGTTCACCACGGACCGCAAGGCCACCTCTGTGTCAGGGGCAAAAACCATCTTGACTCCTTACGTTGGCGTGGCGTAATGTCACGAGCATAACCCTACTTTACTCCTGACAGGAGGCAGTCTGTGCCTGCCGCTCGCCGCTCCGCCGAAGCTCCGGCCACGAACGATACCGGCCTGCCCGCCGCCGGAACACTCGATCCCGGCAAGCCAGCCGCGGCAACAGGTTTCCTGGCCTCGGGTCTGGGTGTTGCCCTGTTCTCATCCGCCGTTTTCGGCCTGTCCGGCTCCTTTGCGAAGGCGCTGCTGGAGACTGGCTGGACCCCCGGGGCGGCCGTTACCGCCCGCCTCACGGGGGCTGCGCTGATTCTGGCAGTTCCCGCCATTCCGGCGCTGCGTGGGCGCTGGCACCAGCTCCGGGACAACTGGCTCACAGTGCTGCTCTTCGGCCTCATCGGCGTCGCCGCCTGCCAGCTGTTCTATTTCAACGCGGTGGCCAGGCTTTCGGTGGGGGTTGCGCTCCTGCTGGAATACCTGGCCCCCGTGCTCATCGTGCTTTGGCTCTGGGCCGCCAGCAGGAAACGCCCGCGGCCGCTGACGGTCGCCGGAACCCTGCTGTCCCTGGGCGGGCTGGTCCTGGTGCTCGACCTCACCGGAGCCGTGAAGATCGACTTCGTCGGCGTGCTGTGGGGGATCGCAGCCGCCGTGTGCCTCGCCATCTATTTCTTCATCACTGCCAAGGAAAACGACACCCTCCCGCCGATCGTGCTCGCTTCCGGCGGACTCATGGTCGGCGCCGTCATCATGTGGCTCGCCGCGGCAACCGGTTTGCTGCCGATGGCGTTCAGCACGGCCGACACCCGCCTCGGGCCCTGGGTCACACCCTGGTGGGTGGCATTGGCTGGGCTCGTCGTGCTGGCTACCGTACTCGCCTATGTCTCCGGCATTGTGGCGGCCCGGGCACTCGGCTCGAAGGTGGCGTCCTTTGTCTCCCTGACCGAGGTGCTGTTCGCCGTCATCTGGGCGTGGCTGCTCCTGGGTGAACTGCCGGGCCCCATCCAGCTCGTGGGCGGCCTGCTGATTGTCGGCGGCGTCGTGCTGGTGCGGCTGGATGAGCTCCGGTCCCCGGCGGGCGCTGGTGCCGGGATGCCGGCAGCGCTGGACCACGCGAACGACGTCGAGCCGGTGCCGTAGGCGGGGTCCGACAAAACCGGCCCGGACGCAGTGCGTCCGGGCCGTGGAATGACGAGGCGGGGTTAGCGGGAGGCGCTTTCCTGCTCGGTGGCGTTGCGGCTGGCCTGCTTGCCGGCCTCCTGCAGCGCCTGGGACACCTTCGCCAGCGCCGCGACGTGCTGGCCGTTCCACTCGCTGCGGAACTTGTCCGCGTCCGGG